>CAZYIR010000080.1:0-9119 GCA_964647165.1 uncultured Candidatus Peribacteria bacterium | reverse complement strand
TGAACGAAAACTGTTATTTAGAATCGCAAAAATATAATCCAAGTTATATTTATTTTGATTTTGAAAATTTCGCGGAATTTGAAATTTCTCTGCGTGTGATGGATTTAGCAGGGTTTTCCGACACGGATAAAATCACAATTTCCCGCGAAAAAAAGATTCTTGAGGAAGAAACCAAAAAAGCAGAATTCAATTACGATGAAAAATCCGTTGAAGACGGTTTTTTCGCGGAATTTCTAGCACAAACAGATTTGGAAAAACTTAAAGAAATTGCTTATAAAGAAAATTTCGCGGAAATTCAGCCAGCCCCTCGTTACTTATTTGCCTGCGATAAATTTTCTGCCGAAGAAAAAAGTAGAATGGCGAAAAATATTGGGCTGATTTTTCAGTAGAATTTTAATAACTAGAACTTCCGTCAGCAAAAATTCCAAAAACAAGACCTTTTCCTCTGTGGCCACCTCTCCAAATTCTTTTTGGGCAAACAAATTTTTCATAAGAGCCTAATCCTAATTCTGATGCTGTCTTCCCATCATCAATTTGTTCTAATGAAGTTGTAAAAATCATAAAACGACCTTTTTCTCGCGGACAACCGGCATAACCAGCACTATATATATAAAAATTAAATCCTTTACAATCTTCATAATAATCTTCCGTAAAATCGTATTGGAAATTTTTTCCGAATTCTATAATTTTTGCCTTGTGATCTTTATTCACAACACGCCAACCCCCACAGCCCCTTACCCAACTAAGAACCGGGAATTTTTCGTTTGTTATAACATACTGTTTAATTAAGTTTACAGCTTCTGTGAATTGTTGAATTCGTTTGGCGTCTCTGGTTCTTTTTAGATATCCATTAAAAGTTGAAACAGAAATTGTCGCGAGAATTCCAATTATTACAATTACAACCAAAAGTTCAATTAAGGTAAAAGCTTTATTATGCATTTTGAGAGAGAAATAATAAGTGTTCACTACGTATTTTATTCTGAAATTTATGGATTTAAAAATTATTTTTGATTTTTTCGCGAAAATTATTTAAAGTTCGCCCGAATTATTAGAAGTATTTTTTTGTTTTAGTTTATGAAAACAGTTTATTTCCATAACACGCTTACCGGGAAAAAAGAAGAATTTAAACCAATTACCAAAGGAGTTGTGAAAATGTATTCTTGTGGGCCAACTGTTTATAGTTATGCTCACATTGGTAATTTTCGCAGTTTTTTAACTTCCGATTTAATTTTGCGTGTTTTGAATTATGCTGGATATCAAGTAGAAAAAGTTATGAATATTACTGATGTTGGACATTTAACAAACGACGACACAGTTGATTCGACCGGAGAAGATAAAATCTCAAAAATTGCTCGCCAGGAAAAATTAGATCCTTTTGAAGTGGCACGAAAATTTGAAGAGTATTTTCATCAAGACGAGGAGAAACTAAGAATAATCCCCGCGAAAAAATATCCACGAGCTACAGAATATATTGCCGAACAAATAAATCTCGCGAAAAAATTAATAAAAGAGGGATTTGCTTATGAAGTAAACGGATCGGTTTATTTCCGAACAGAAAAATATCATAAATACGGGCAACTTTCAGGTAACAAACTGGAAAATTTAATTGCGGGAGCTCGCGTAGAAATTAATTCAGAAAAAGAAAGTCCTCTGGATTTTGCTCTTTGGAAAAAAGCTGATAAAAATCATCTAATGCAGTGGCCCAGTCCTTGGGGACAAGGGTTTCCCGGTTGGCACGCCGAATGTTCGGTAATGAGTCAAGAATTATTGGGATTTCCTTTTGATATTCATACCGGAGGAGAAGATAATATTTTTCCGCATCATGAATGTGAGATTGCTCAAAATGAGTGTAGTCATAATGGGCAAAAATCGGTCAATTATTGGCTACATACCAAGCATTTACAAGTGGAAGGGAAAAAAATGTCTAAATCCGCGGGGAATTTTTATACAATCAGAGACTTGTTTCAAAAAGGTTGGCAAGGAAATGAAATTAGGTTTGCTTTGATGTCTGCTCATTATCGTTCTACTTTGAATTTTTCAATAAATAGTTTAGAACAAGCACGATCTTCTATTTCACGAATAGTTGAAGCAGTTAAGATTTGTCGACAATTTGGAGGAGAAGCACAAGATTGGAAAACGGAGCAAGTTACTCAATTCCGCGAAATTTATCAAAAAGCGCTTTTTGATGATCTGAATATTGCCGATGCTTTAGCGTCGGTTTTTGGGTTAATAAAAACCTTGATGAAGCTTCGTGCTGAAGGAAATCTTGAGCAAAAATTTGCTCAAGATGTTTTGTATTTTTTAGAAAACGATTTTTCGCGAATTTTTGATGTTTTGCCTCAAACAATGGAGCTTGATGCAAAAACTCGCGCAGAGATTGAAAAACTCGTTATGGAGAGAATGCAAGCTCGCGAAAATAAAGATTGGGAAAAATCAGATCAGTTGCGTGATTTATTAGCTGAGAAATATAATGTGGAATTACTTGATTCAGCGACAGAAACCACTTGGCGTATTAAATAAATGTTTTTTTTCTAAAATTTCGCGGGAAAAATAACTTGAAAGTTTTTGTAAAATAATAAAAATATCAAAGCGTGGGTCGGTAGCTCAGTGGTAGAGCATCTGGCTCTTAACCAGTTGGCCGAGAGTTCGATCCTCTCCCGACCCACCACTCTTTGCCAATACTTTACAATATGCTATTTGGACAACTACAAATCTCTTAACAATTTTAAATTATGCATAAAGATCTTATCTTGGTTGGAAAACAAGGATCAGGGAAAGGAACGCAAGCTAAAATTCTCGCGAAAAAATTAGGGTTTAAAATCTTTGAAACCGGAGCGGCCTTGAGAAACATTGCTCAGCAAGACACTCCTTTGGGACGGGAGGTTTTGGATATTACAAGTCGTGGGGATTTGGTGTCCAACGATATTGTAATGCAAATTGTGGAAGATTTTCTGAATGAATTGGAGGAAAACACTCCGGTTATTTTTGATGGAATTCCTCGTTCAGAAGTACAACGCCAAAGTTTGGAAGATCTTTTGAATAAAAATTCGCGCGATTTTTTGGTAATAGAAATTAAATTAAGTAATGAAGAAGCTTTAAACCGACTTTTAATCAGAGCTAAATGTAATGATTGTGGTGCAAATTTCGGAAGTCCGGAAGATGTTTGTCCAAAATGCGGGTCTTTAAATATTTCGCGAAGAAAAGACGATAATCCGGAAGCGATTATGAATCGTTTAAAAAATTTTGACGAATATACATTTCCGTTACTGGAAGAATGGGATAAAGCTGGAAAACTTATTTCCGTCGATGGAGAACAAAGTGTTGAAAAAGTTTCTGAAGACATTTTAAGTTCTTTGGAAAACTCAAGTGAAACAGAAAGTTAAAATTTCGCGGAAATGAATTCTTTACCTAAACCAATTTCAGACGCTATTGATGCACTTTGTAATTTACCAGGAATTGGAAATCGCAGTGCTGAAAGATTAGTTTTTTATCTGTTAAAAAATCCCGCGAAAATTGATCAAAAGATAGGAGAAAGTCTTATAAATTTAAAAAAAAACATTCAGGAATGTCGGGAATGCTTCAATTATTCAGAAAATTCGCAGTGTGCTATCTGCTCATCTCCTGCCCGCGAAAATAATTTACTTTGTGTTGTAGAAAGCCCTTTAGATTTATTGGCCATAGAAAAAACGCATGAATTTCGCGGAAAATATCATGTTTTACACGGAGTGATCAGTCCGCTTGATCGAGTCGGAGTAGATGATTTACGAATCGTGGAATTATTAGATCGTGTCCAGAAAAACACAGAAATTGAAGAAATAATTATTGCAACTTCTGGGACAACTGAATCGGAAGCTACGGCAATGTTTATTCGTGAACAACTAAAGCCAATTTTTCGCGGGAAAATCTCGCGACTTGCGCGTGGAATTCCAACTGGCGGAGATTTAGATTATCTTGACGCGGGAACTCTTTCTAAAGCGATGATGGATAGAAGGGAGTTTTAAAAATTTTCCGCGAAATTTTTAATAACCTATTCTTTTTTGACAAATTAAGCGAATAAATACAAAATTCGGGCGATGAAAATATTGGAATTTGAAGATCTGTTTCGCCGAAAAATAGTTAAAATAAAACTTCCGGAAGGAGTTGATTTTCACACTTAACAATTCATTTTATTGGAAACAGATAAAGAAAAAATCGTAGGAAAAGTTATAACTTACTCATTAGACAAAAAAAATCCTGAACTGGCGGAAGAATATAGTTTTTTACGAGTTTTGAACGAATCAGAAATCAAAGAATGGAAAGAAAAAGTTGATAAATCATTTAAGCGTGTGATAAAAGCTCGTGAATTAGCTGAAAAAAACAAGTTGGATATTCATTTTTTTCAATCTCGCGAGGATTTTGACGATAAAAACTATTCTTTCTTTTTTGTTTCCAAAGACAAAGTGGATTTTCGCGAACTTTTAAAAGATATGGCTCGAGAATTTAGGCGAAGAATTTATTTACAAAGAGTTTCAGCAAATGATCGCTTGCGAATGGTGGGGACGTATGACACTTGTGGAAGAAATAATACTGATGATTTCGCGAAATTTTTCCCAGATCGCCCAACTATGAATGTTGTTCGAGACCAAGGAATTATGATTCGCGGGAATAGTCGTATTTTTGATATGAGCGGAAAAATCAAAGGAAGCATGGTTTACGAAGTTGAACATTATCGCGAAATGAGACGATATTTACCTCATATTAAACAAAAAGTTTCTGTTAACGGTCGAAGTGGGCAAGTAACTGGTTTAGATATTTTAAATCAACGAGTAAAAATTCGCTTTGATGATGTAGATTATTCGGAATTTTTTGATGTAGAAGAAGTTGAATTTGAAGGGAAAAAGAAAAATCTTCCTCTCCGCGAAAAAAAAGAAAACATAAACTTACTCTAGCTACTAACTTTTTATTTAAATGACCTATCCCCTTTCTCCACTTGACGGACGATATGCTGAAAAAGTAAAAACAATCGCCCCTATTTTTTCCGAATACGGATTAGCTCGCGCGCGCACCCGAGTTGAAATTTCTTGGTTAATGTTTCTGTCTGCGGAAGGAATTGCCCCCAAAATTTCGCGGGAAACTACGACAAAATTAATGGATTTGTTTAAAAATTTTTCCGATGAAGATTTCGCGGAAATCAAGAAAATTGAGAAAAAAACTAATCACGATGTAAAGGCGGTAGAAATTTTTCTCCGCGAAATTTTACCTGAAGAGTTATGGGCGTGGATTCACTTTGGATGTACTTCCGAAGACATTAATTCCACTTCCTATGCATTAATGTTACAGCAAGGAACCGAAGAATTAAATAAATTTATTTTGGAAATTACAGCTGATTTACGAAAAAAATCGCAAGACTGGAAAAACATTTCAATGCTTTCGCGAACACATGGGCAAACCGCAACTCCAACAACTTTGGGAAAAGAATTCTGTGTTTTTCTAGAACGAACAGAAAAAGTTTTTAAAAAAATAAAAGAAATACAATTTCCCGCGAAATTTGCTGGAGCAACCGGAAATTTTGCTGCACACAAAGTAGCTTTTCCGGATAAAAATTGGCCGGAATTATCACGAAAATTTATAGAAGAACGACTTGGATTGACTTGGAACGGAATGACGACACAAATTGAACCACACGACAATCAAGCCGAATTACTAAATGAAATTTCGCGGATTTCTACAATTTGGATTGATTTATGTCGTGATATTTGGGGATATATTTCGCTAGGATATTTTGGACAAAAAACTATCGCGGGAGAAGTTGGCTCATCAACAATGCCCCACAAAGTAAATCCGATTGATTTTGAAAACGCGGAAGGAAATTTGAAATTGGCGCGAGGAATTGCGCGAACTTTAAGCGACGAATTACCGATTTCTCGCTGGCAACGAGATTTAACTGATTCAACCTTACAACGAAATTTGGGACTGGTTTTTGGTCACTTTTTACTGGCTGGGAAGTCTTTGAAAAAAGGATTAGGAAAGCTAGAAGTACGTGAAGATAAAATTTCGCGGGATTTGCAGAACGCCCCGGAAGTGTTGACGGAAGCGGTACAGACGGTAATGCGAGCACATGGACAAGCTGATGCTTACGACCAATTGAAAGCGTTTTCTCGCGGGAAAGCGTTATCACTAGAAGAAATTCGCGAATTTATCGCGCAGACAGATTTGCCAAACGAAGTAAAAGAAAATCTCGCGAAATTAACACCAGAAACTTATACTGGTTATTCCGCAGAGTTGGTGGATTTATTTTTGAAGTAATTTTTCGCGAAAAATTCAAAAACCTGTTAAACTGACAATGTTTTAAAAGGTTTCTAAATGAATTGTCCGATTATTGTTTTGGAGGGGCTGGATGCTTGTGGTAAATCCACACAAACAGAATTGTTAATAAAAAATCTCCGCGAAAAAAATTTAAAAGTTGGGTTTGTGCGTTTTCCTGGCTATGAAAAAACAATTGCTGGAGAACGAATTGCAGCTTATTTGCGAGGAGAATTTGGAAAATTCGCGGAAATCGACCCCAAAATCGTGGCTAGTTTATATGCCGCCGATCGACTGGAGCAACTGATTGAAATAACAAAACTTCGCGAAAAAAACGATTTGGTTATTTTTGATCGTGGAGTTAGTTCCAATTTAATTTATACTCCAGCTCGTGGGGAAACAGCAGAAGAAATTCGCGAATTAAAAGAATTTGTTGAAAAGTTAGAATACGAAGTTTTTGGGTTCCCTCGTGAAAGCTTGGTTATTTTCTTAGAAGCTAGTCAACAAGCACGAGCCAAAATCCACGCCGCTAAAAATCGTCTGGCAGATTTACACGAAGCTGATGAAGAGTATCTGCAAAAAGTAAATAAAGTGGCTTTACAAAGATGCCAAGAAGATTTTCGTTGGATAAAAATAACGGTTGACAGAAGTGGAGACTTGCGACGACGAGAAGAAATTGCTCGCGAAATTTTAAATCTTGTCTTAGAAAAACTACAAAAAAAACAATGAATTTAACAAATACGCAAAAGCGATTTATTTGGGCGGAAGTAATAATTATCGTAGGAGCGTTTTTTATAACAAATCAAATTTTAGATTGGACGGAATTTTCGCGTGATTTAAGTCATAATCCCAGTCCTTTTACACCACATTTTTCTTTGGAAAACTCTGAAAGTAGTTTTTTCGCTTTTACTGAAGGATGGCCAAGTTTTTTATTTTTTCTATTATTTTTTTTGGGACAAGGAATGGTTTGGAAATTTCGCGAAAAAATATTTCTTCCTCCGGCAAGAATTAATAAATAAACAATTTCCGCGAAAATTCTTAAATTTCTGCTAAACTTGCCACGATGAATAATTTTCAGCAATTTTTCCGCGAAAATTCCGATGTTGACGCTTTTTTGGTCACGGAAAAAGAAAATATCTTTTATTTGACAGGATTTCGCGGGAGTTTCGGATATTTACTGGTTTTAAAATCTGGTGAAAGTTTTTTGATTACCGATAGTCGTTATGCGGAAGTTGCTAAAAACTTAAACTTCCTTGCCTATTTATCAGGGGGAATGAAAGTGGAATTTGTTTTGTTTGATAAAAATTTTCCGCGAAAAATTAAAGATATTCTAAATAAAACATTGGTTAATCATTCCTTATCTGAGGGAGAATTTACTGTCGCGATAGAAAATTCCGCGAAATTATCACAAAAGGAATATTGGCAGGAAATTTTCGCGGGAAAAAAGTTGGTTTCACAAGACAAAATAATTGAAAAATGGCGATCTGTTAAAAATGCAAATGAGTTGCAAAAAGTTCGCGAAGCGTGTTTACAACTAGACAAAGTTTTTGCCGACAAGGATTTTTTCCGCGAAATTTTACGCGAAGGAGTGACGGAAAGAGAAGTGGCTTTTCAACTTGAAATGAAACTTCGCGATTTTGGAAAGTACAAATTATCGTTTCCAGTAATTGTTGCTTTTGGTGAAAATTCAGCTGTTCCTCACCATAAACCCGGCAACCGCCGGTTAAAATCCCGCGAAAATATTTTGATTGACTGTGGCGTGAAATTTGAAAATTATTGCTCGGATATGACGCGAAATTTCTTTCTCAGTTCACCATCGTCAGATTATCTGGAAAAATTTGAGATACTTTTAAACGCCCAAGAAAACACGCTTCAAAAATTTCAAATTGGTCAAAAATTACTCGCCACGCAAGAATTTTGTAAACAAGAATTGGGAAATTTCGCGGAATTTTTTACTCATTCTCTAGGACACGGAGTTGGTCTGGATATTCATGAATTGCCGAGTTTTTCCGAAAAAGAACAAGCCATTTTCACTACGGGACAAGTAGTCACTTGTGAGCCGGGGATTTATTTTCCGCGAAAATTTGGAATTCGGATTGAAGATCAAGTCTTGATTACAAAAGATGGTCCGGAGATTTTGACGAAAACGCCAAAAGAACTTATGATTTTGTAGATTTCGCGGGATTTTAAAAAACAAAAATGAACAAAGAAGATATAAAATATATGGTAGCGGTGCATCGGGCGATGAATTTGACTTTTTTGCGGTATAAAAAGCTTAAATCATTTTTTGCAAACGACTGGCAAAAAGTCTGGGGAGCAAATATTCGCGATTTGCAAGCGTCCGAATTAGATACTCCGGGAATCAGTAATTTTTTGCAATCCCGCGAAAAAATTTCGCCAGAAAAAGAAATGGAACTTTTAAAAAAATGCGGAGCGGAAGTTCTCGTTTACGGCGAAAAAGATTATCCCCAAAATCTCGCGAATTTATATTCTCCGCCAGTTTTATTATTCTGTCGTGGGAAAATTTTACCGACCGATTTTCCCGCTATTTCCGTAGTTGGTTCGCGGAAACTTTCTTCTTACGGACAACGCGCAATTGAAAAAATTGTTGGTGAAATTTCGCGGGAAGGAGTGACAATTGTTTCTGGTTTAGCTTTGGGAGCTGATTTCCAAGCTCATAAAATTGCTTTACAAAATGGAGCGAGGACAATTGCCGTTTTGGGTAGTGGAATTGATAATATTTCGCCAAAAACGAATGAAAATTTCGCGGAAAAATTTTTAGCCGAAGAAAAAGGAGCAATTTTATCAGAATATTTGCCGGGAACAGAAATTCGTCC
>CAZYIR010000079.1:0-10134 GCA_964647165.1 uncultured Candidatus Peribacteria bacterium | reverse complement strand
GAGATTGCGTCGTCGCTTTGCTCCTCGCAATGACGACAGGTGAAATTTTCGCGGAGAAATAAAGGGTGCAAAACAAGGTAAGTTTTGCAAAAAATAAAAATTTCCTTAATCTTGCTGGGAAAATTTATAAACAAAATATGAAAAAATTATTACTCGGATTCGCGGTGATTCTTTTAGCCGGATGTCAAATTGGTAATTTTGATCAAATTCCGGATTTAACGGAAGATATTACAATTGAAAAAGCAACAGATATTGTTTTTATGTCACCGGAAAACGGAGCGACCAAAATTCGCGGAAAAGTTCCTCTGAATTTTTTATGGAAAGACGCGGTTTTTTCTTTACAAAACCATCAAGGAGCCCAGAAATTTCTCGCGAAAAATATAAAAATTGTTCCCGAACATGCTGGGGAATGGAAAATTTTAGGAACAACCGGAATTTCCTTTGAACCCCGAGAAGATTGGCAGTCGTCTACAAAATATACTTTACAATTTCCGCGAAATTTATTGAAAAAAGAAAATTTTATATACAGTTTTGAAACGGAACGAGTGGAAATATTAAGCGTTACGGCCGATAACTTGGTTTTGAAAAAACCACTTAAAATTAAACTTAATCAAGCCGTAGATCTCCGCGAAATTTCTTTGAAAACCAAACTTTTTGATTCCCAAAATCAAGAAGTGGCTTTTGATTTATGGTACGGAAAAAATAATGACGGAGAAATTCAACGAGATTCTTTAGAAATAATTCCTCGCGAAAATTGGACGGAAGATTCCACTTATAAACTACTGATTGAGGCAGGTCTTTTTGTTAAAAACGGTGATTTGCCAATGTTGGAAAACTACGAAACAGAGTTCAAAACAGCATCGGCGTTTTCAGTTAAAATTCAAGTTCCGGAGTATAGTCGTGACGCAATACAAATCGCTTTTTCCACCAAAGTTTCCAGCAAAAATTTCGCGGAGTTTTTGGAAATTATGCCGACAATGTCCGCCTCAGATTGGGACGAATACACCAAAGATTGGCGAGAAAATGAATACGAATCTCAGTATTTTTATTTGCCTCCACCGAAAGGGGAATGGAATCCTAGCGAAAATTATACAATTAAAATCCGAACCGGATTAACCGATATTTACGGACGAGTTTTGTCTGAAGATTTTGAAAAAACTTTTCAAACGGTTCTGGAAACCGAGTTCAAACCGGTTTATTTTCCGCGAAATTTTTCCACTTTTTCCAATGAAGTGACTGTTCGTCCTTCTTTTGTATACGGTGGAAATGTCGATTCAGTCGCGGTTTCTCTTGATGACGAAGTTCGTAAATTTTCTCTAAATTCTTCTCTTCAAGAAAAAAGAACTTGGAAAATTAATATCGCGGAAGAGTTTCCTTTTATCACTAACGAATCAGGGAAACTAAAACCGGGGAAATACAAATTGTTAATTGAACCACATTATTCCGATCAAAAATGGAATCCTAAATATGAAGCGACTTTTTTTGTTTCAGATTTTTCAGTCGAGTTAAAAAAATTGGCCAATAACGAGTGGCAAGTTTGGGCGAACGGATATCCCGGAGCAGAAAATTTCGCGGAGAATTTTGATGTGGAAATTTTGGTCGGTGATTGGCAAAATGAATGGAGCTGGAAAACATTTAAAAATGTAGAAAACGGATTTAAGTTTGTTCAACCTGATGATAATCAAATAAAAACCGTTATTGTTTATAACAACGAAAAAGTTGGATATGGGTCTCCTATGTTCGACGAAGGAATTAATCCGTGGGACGCTAATGTTGAATTTGGACAATGGAATTATAGTGAAAATTTCGCGGGGACGATTTTTACCGATCGCCCGCTCTATAAACCGGGACAAAAAGTTTATTTCAAAGGGTTTTTGCGTCAAACGCAATTGTTTGGAAAAAATTTTCCTTTACAAAATGTTTCCGAAAATTCGCGAAAAAATTATGAAATTACAATTTATAATCCGCAATATGATGAAATTAACAAAATTAAAGGAACAATTATCGGCGGAAGTTTTGATGGAGAATTTGATCTTCCCCAATCCGCGAAATTGGGAAGTTATCATCTAGAATTTAGTTTGCTTGGCGATGATTTGAATTTTTCTGTTCCTTTTTGGATTCAGGAATATCGTAAACCGAATTTTTTAATCTCAACTGAATTTAATACTAAACGAGCTATTTTGGAAGACGAAATTTCCGCGAAAATTTCCGCGAAATACGCTTTTGGAGGTGCTATTTCCAATAAACCTGTTAAATATACAGTTTCTTTGTTCGGTTATAAACCGTGTCGTTGGTGGTGCTGGGAAAAAATTAAAAAAGACAAAGTTATTACCTCCGGAGAAGCGATTTTAGATAAAAACGGAGAATTGGAAATTCCCATTAAACTCAAAAATTTGGATTTAGGAGAAACTGATTGGGATTTACTAACAGTTAATGCCACAGTTCGCGTGAGCGAAGCCGAAGAAAGTTCAATTGAAAAATCGTTACCGTTTTTCGTAGCTAACCGTGTTTTGACCATAAAAAACGCTCCATATTTTTTCCAAGCGAAAAATTTCGCGGAAATTTCGGGAGAAGTTCGTGATTTGGACGAGAAATTGATTGACGATACAGAAGTCGTAATGACTCTTTTTAAAACCAAGTGGGTGCGTAATGACCGCAAAAATGCTGATGGAAATTTTTACGGAGAATGGGAGTCTGTTAATGAAGAAATTTGGGAAAAAGAAGTGGAAACGGACGAAAACGGACAATTTGTTTTCAATTTCGAAACGCCAGCGGAAGGAGGAGAGTATTTCTTGGTTTTCACTACGGAAGATGAAAAGTCCCGCGAAATTTCCGTTAAAAAGAATTTTTGGATTGCAAATAATGATTTATCTCAAGTCAGAGAAAACGAAACAAATAAAATTTTGTGGTTGTTCCCCAATAAAGACGAATATGAGGTGGGAGAGACCGTAGAAATTTTCGCGCCGAATCCTGAATTTAAAATAACTCGCGCTCACGCCACACTTGAGCGAGGAGAAGTTTTGGAAGAACTAGATTTTGATTTTGCAACCAATACGGTGGAATTTCCAACTGAGAAATGGATGGCGCCGAATGTTTATGTTTCCATTCTTTTGGAAGGGAAAGACGATAAAGGAAATCTTCGCGTTAAGTGGGGATCGCATAAAATTCAAGTTAAAGATTCTACTCATGAATTGCAAATGTCGGTTATCCCCGCGAAAAAAATTTACAAACCGGGTGAAGAAGCGGAATTTAAAATAACAACCAAAGTAAATGGTAAAAACAAACCAGCGGAAGTGGCAATAGCGGTTGTTGACGAAACTTTATTGGCTTTAAAATCTCGCGTAAAAGTTGATTTGATTCAGTCTTTGATTGGTGAGTTGCCACTGGGAGTTCAAACTTTTCACACTTTGGCGAATTTTATGTCTAAACAAGAAATGGAAGAAATTTTGGAAGCGGCAGATATGTTAATGGCCAAAAAAGAAGTCGGATTTGGTGGTGGTTCCGGAAAAGGAGACGATTTCAAACCGCGAGGGGATTTCCGTGACACGGCGGAATTTTTCGCGAAAATTCAAACCGATAAAAACGGAGAAGCAACCGTTAAATTTAAACTTCCGGATAATCTGACAACCTGGAATATTTTCGCGGTAGGAGCCACACCTGATAATGCTTTTGGAACCATTGAAGATAATTTTCAAGTGACTTTACCGCTTTTAATTTCAGAGATAGTGCCAAACTTTTTTCAAGCGGGAGATACGATAAACATTGGTCTTTTGGTTCGTCGAGATTCCGCGAAAATTTCAGAAGAAAATATTAAGATTTCTTTAAATTTACCGCCGGAACTTGAAGCGTTGGAAGGAACAGAAAAAACGGTTTCCGTTGAAACGGAAAAAAGAGTTTATTTCCCAGTGAAGGTGAAAAGTTTAGATTCCGTTAAAAAAATTGAGTTTGGGTTTGAAATTTTCGCGGAAAAATCAGGACTTAAAGACGCCATTGTTTTAAAACGAAAAGTTTTGCCACCAACGCAAGTTTTATCGGCGGCGGAACTTTTACGAATTACGGATACCGAAAATCCCGCGAAATTTTCAGTTTTACCAGACAAAAACGCAATTAAGTCTTTCTTTAAAATCAAGATTTTTGCTTCTCTCGCGAATTATTTAGAAACTTTGGTTGATGTCACTCAAAAAAATGATTACGGGTGCGCGGAGCAAAGGTTTTCTCTGGATTCTGGAATGATGTATCAAGCTCAGCTTGATAATTTTCTAAATAAAAACACCAAATTAGATCTGGAACAAATAAAAAAAGATCGCGAATATATTGAAAAATCGTTTGTAAACGGAGGATTTGGGTACTGGGAGGATTCTGATGAACCGAGTTTCTGGGTGACAACGCAAATTTTGGAACACAGTGATCTTTGGGAACAGTTTGGAGTTCCGTTTGATGAACAAAAAATCGCGGACGCTACTGACTGGTTACGGAAAGAAATGTTAAAAGTTTGTGATAACTATGATTGGCGTTGTCCACATAATATTTCGCGGGAAAATGCCGCATACGCCCTAGCGAAACATGGGAAAATTTCGGTTAACGATTTAGAGTTTTTAGATGAATATGCTACAAGTCTAGAAGCAAAAGTGTGGTGGCTGAAAACCGCGAAATTAGTTGGGAATTTGTCTCCGAAATTACAAGAAAGTTTTGCTAAACATTTGGCAAAAGTGAAACAAGATTTTGTTGTTCGTGATCGTTATGGGTTTTGGGAAGAATCGGAGCGAAGTTTTTATTCACAAAATGAGCGACTAACGGCTTTGGTTTTGGAAATGTTAATGGAAAACGGGGAAATGTCTGAACAGTATCATAAAATTTCGCGGTATTTGGCGGAAACAAATCATGAGTTTTTGTCCGGAAATACAGCAATGCATATTTTGAAAACCTTAGCTGAATATGTTCAAACGGAAGAATCACAAAGTGTCGGAGCTCACTTTTCAGTGGAAAATTTCGCGGAAAAAGAAGTTTTACTTAAAGGGTCTTTGGAAAATTTAGCTCAAATTCAAGAATACAAAACAGATGACTTGAAAAAAGAAAAACAGACTTTCACCATAAAAACCGATAAACCGCTCTTAGCGGAAATTGAACTAAAAGACAATCTCCCAGCCGAGTTTGTTCAAGAAAATTCGCGCGGATTTTGGATTGAGCGAGAAGTCTTTTTAATGGAAGGGAAAACTCCCGCGAAAAATTCGGTTAAAAATCTAGAATTGGGGCAAAATTATTTGGTAAAACTGAAAATCGTAACTAATACCGCGCATCGCCAAGTTTTAATTGAAGACCCTATTCCGAGTGGGGCGGAAATTGTGAATTTTGATTTAGACAATTCGGATAAAACAATGTCGGAAATGGTTGATGGCAAACAGAAATGTTTCTGGGGTTGGTGTCAGCCACTTTTTCAACACAAAGAATATCGTTACGATCGGGCGCGATTTTTCGTGGATTATCTCGCGGCAGGAACGCACGAGATTTCGTATATTTTGAAAACTCGGTTGCCAGGAGAATTTGAATGGCTACCGGCACAAGTTAAAGAAATGTATTATCCGGAAATTTTTGCCAATACAGCTGGCGAAAAAATTACCATAGAGTTGGATTAGTTGGTTGAGTTTTGAAATTTGGTTTTTATAAAAGGACGGACTAGAGCCGTCCTTTAAAATTTCGCGGAAATTAGCGACTATAAGAAGTTTTTAGAACAGCTTTCCCCAAAACATGACCCAAACTATTGACCAATAAATGACCGGCAGTCCAATCAGAATTATCATGAGATATTTCTTTATCTAACGCCCAAACTTCAAAAAGATAGTCTTCGGATTTTCCGGGATCAGGACAAGGCGCAACATATTCTTTGGTTTCAAAATCGTTTATTCCCTGAGAAAATTCGCGAATTTTTTGCGAAGTAATTTCTTTCGTGTCCGCCGGAATATCCCAAAATGTTCCGTGAACAATTTTTGGTAAACTGCCGCGCGGACTGCTCATTATTAAAAGCAAAGACTTAGTGCCGGTCGGAATTTGAGAAATTTTTAAAGTGGGAAATTCTCCAGTTCCATCACAGGAAAATTTCGCGGGGAGCGGTGCACCATCTTGAAAATCAGGACTAATTAAAGTTAAATCCGAATCGGGGATTTCAAGAGTTACCGATTTGTGACCGTTTTCTTTATTAACAATTTTAAAATCGTTTTTTGGGGTTTGTTTTTTTTGAGTTCCCGATGATTGTTTTTTGGTTAGCGAAACAGGAGAATTTTTCGCGGAATTTTTTTCATCATTATCAAGTTGTCCGACACAACCGGACAAAGATAACAATAAAAAAGATATCAGTAAGTATTTTTTCATAATCAAAAGGTTAGTTTCCGCGAAATTTTAGAAACAAAACTTGTTTTTAGCAAGTTTCTTGTTTTTGGGGGCTGGTTTTTGGCGGATTTTTCTCTAAAGAAGAGAAAAGTACTTTTGGCCCGCTAAAATTTCGCGGAAAACTCGTTATAACTTAATTTATTTCTTCAATTCCCGCTTCACACACAAAAATTTCGCGAGGGGGGACTAAACTACTTCTTTCTCCCAACTAAAAATACGAGTAAATGATTTGAGGTTGGATTGGATGTTTTTGGTGAATTTATTGCGAGACAAAATGCCGGGCTTGCGCTCGGCGATACTGATTATTTGCTGTCCAAGTGGCAATTTACCTGTTAGCTCAAACTCGCTTACCAAATGTTTAAAACCATCAAATCGCAAACTGTTTTCTTCCGCTATTTTGTGCAGAAGCCAGTTCAGTAACTCCTTGTCCGTCTTCCCCTTTGATTGTTCGGGGAACGCTATCTTCACTGCGTGCGGTAACGATATTACGTTGTATTTCATTTGGATTGAGAATGAACTGGCTGGGGTGGAGGGATTCGAACCCCCGAATGACGGGACCAGAACCCGTTGCCTTACCACTTGGCGACACCCCATTCTCCGCGAAATTTTAGAAATAAAACTTGCTTTTAGCAAGTTTTTTCTAGAAACAATTCAATTTTATTTTTTGTCTAAAATAGCAGAATTTATGTAAATTTTGTTAAAAATTTCGCGAAATTTTACAAAAAACTCAAAAAAAGTTTTGTTTTTAACAAAATTTTGTAAACTTTGAGCAGTTTTATATTTTCTTACCCCTCAAAAAATGGCTACAAAATTATCGGTCGCCAAAATAGCGAAGGAAGATGCTATTTTAAAAACACTTGTGACAGATCTTTCAGGAGGACTCCGCGAAATTATTTTTCCGATTTCTTTTCTTCCGGAAGTTATTAGCACGGGAATTGCTTATGATGGTTCCAGCTTTGAAGGAATTAATGATATTAATTCCAGTGACGCTATTATTAAAGGTGTTGAAGAAACACTGGTTAAAGTTGACCCCAGTATTGCTGACACAGAAAAAGAAGAATATTGGATTATTTGTAATATTTTAGATGTCAATGGAAATCCTCACCCAAACTGTTCTCGAAGTAAATTAGTAGAATTACAAAAAAAACTCGCGAAAACTTGGAAAGGTGGAAATTTGTTCGTTGGGGCGGAACCGGAAGCTTTTTTCGTCACTCCGGAAAAGAAAGGAGAAATTGGAAAAGATTTTGGAGGAAACGCGAATTATTTCAATCCTAAAGATCCTAAGAAGTTCATTATTTCAGAAATTATGAATGTTTTGGAAAATATGGATTTTGAAATTGAACGCGCACATTCGGAAGTAGGAGATGAACAATTCGAAATTAATTGGCGTTTTGATCGGGCGGAACGAACGGCTGATAAAATCCAGATTTACAAACAAGTAAGTCATAAAGTCGCGCAAAATTATGGATTTGATGTAACATTTTTACCAAAACCTTATCCGTCTCGAAATGGTTCGGGAATGCATATGCACTTATCAGTTGGAGACGGGAAAACCAATTTCTTTTTTGATGAAAAAGCCCGCGAAAATAGATATTTTTCAACCAAAGCACTTCATTTTTTGTCCGGGATTTTGAAAGAAATTCCGTCTTTGGCGGCTATTTCTAACCGAACTGAAGTTTCTTATTCTCGACTTGTTCCGGGATACGAAGCGCCTTGTGTAATTGCTATGGGAGCTTGTAATCGTTCGGCGGCTTGTCGTATTCCGGCGATTGCTGATCCTAAAGCGATGAAAAAAGGAATTCGCGCGGAATTTCGCTTCCCCGATCCTTTGGCAAATCCTTACTTATTGGCAGCTGGATTTATTGCTTTGGGAATAGCTGGTTTGGAAAACAAAACTAAGTTCAAAGGATTTACGGAAGAAGACTTATTTTCAATGAGTGTGGAAGAACTTTTACGAAAAAGATTTAAACTGATTCCGCGAACTCTTTGGGATTCTTATCAAAACTACGCGAAAAATTCTATTTTACAGAAAGCGTTTGGGAAATCTATGCATGCCAGTTACGCTGGACTTGTTTTACACGAAATTGATGTTTGTCAGCCGTTTGCCAACACAAAATCAATGGAGATGCACTATTTTGACTAAAATTTCGCGGAATTTGTTTTTAAAACTTGAACAATATTATTTGTAGAGGTGGCGGTGTCGTCGCCTCTTTCCTTTGAAAGCAGTTTGTAAAATTAAAATTTCGCGAGAAATTGACTTTTTAATTTTATTCCCCTAAATTTAGTTCAGTTATTTCTTAATTAAAAACAAAAATGATTGACGGAGGAAAATGCGGAGGATGTGGATGCGGATCTAAATAATGATTTCATCTATCTCCCTCAAAGGAGCGGGTCCGTCTCGCTCTTTTTTTTAAAAAATTTGAAAAATCTCCGCGAAATTTTTGGTTGAACCGCTAGATAATGAATTCTTTGTGGATGACAATTGCTTGGAATTTGGTTGGGTTAACCGTACCAAAACCTGTTTTTATTGTTCCGTCCGCAATTCAAACGAAGGACCATCAGAAAACTTTTATTTCTCGCGAAATTTTCCCGCCTGAGCATTCCCCAAATTTTTTAGATAAAGAAAACGAATGTCGTTCAGAATTCTCCAATAATTATTCCGATATCAATAAAAAACAATCTAAAATTACTGATCCAGCTGTGTTACAGCTGAAATTTTCGCGGAATTCTCTGCCGACACCTTCAAAAGTAAAGGGAATTTATCTGACCGGTTATAGTTTGAGTGATAAAAAGAAAAGAACAGCCCTTTTTAAACTAATTAAAGACACGGAATTAAATACGGTTGTTATTGATTTTCAAGACCCTGATGGAAATTTAATGTTTCCAGTTAGGAACAGAATACTTCAAAAAATTCCTTTATCGGAAATCGCTCTTACACGCGAAAAGTTCCGCGAAATTTTGCGAGATTTACAAAAAAACAAAATTTATACGATTGCCAGAATTACCACTTTTCAAGATGAGGGGGCGGTGCGGGCTTTTCCAGAGTTAACATTGCAAAGTAAATGGGGTGGAATATGGAAGAATTACAAAAACTTAGGTTGGTTGGATATGACGAATGCAAAGGCTTGGGAAATTCCCTTTAAAAAAGCGATAGAAGCCGCTCAAATAGGATTTGATGAGGTGCAGTTTGATTATATTCGTTTCCCAACAGACGGAAATTTAAAGTGGATTAGTTACGCGAATTTAAATAATCGTAAAAAATATGAAGTTTTGAGTGATTTTTTTAAGTTTTTGAAAGACAACCAAAAGGACATTGGTGTTCCTATATCAGCCGATTTATTTGGAATAACTTATGAGTGGTATTCTTCCGCGAATTTTTCGCGAGATTTGGCTATCGGACAACGGCTTATTGATGCTGTTAAGTATTTTGATTATTTATCACCAATGATTTATCCATCACATTATGCTTCTGGTTATGCCGGTTATAAAAATCCCGCGAATTTTCCGTATCAAGTTGTAAATAAGGCGCTGCGTAATGGTCATAAAATGATTAAAACTCATACAAAACAGAGCGTTTCCAAAAGTCGTCCTTGGTTGCAAGCTTTTAATTTGGGAGCGGTTTATGATTATCACAAAATTCGCGCGGAAATTAAGGCAGTTAATGATAATCAGGCTTCAGGTTGGTTGTTATGGAATGCTCGAAATGTTTATGATCAAGCATTTAAATAAATTATTTTTTTCTCCGCGAAA
>CAZYIR010000078.1:0-1791 GCA_964647165.1 uncultured Candidatus Peribacteria bacterium | reverse complement strand
AATGGGTCTTCTGGGAATTGTACAACCTGAACATCTTTAATGAGTGCTTTTCGGTTAGCAATCAAATATTCGCGGAGATTCACCAAAACCTGCGCATACGAATCAATTTTTTCCGCTAAATATTGGCGAGATTCTTTTTCAATTCCGTTTTCCAGTTGTTTTTTCTCGGCTTCAATTTTTTTCGCGAGAAATTGGTCAATTCCGGCTGGATCGGATTTGTTCATCGCTTCTAGAAATAGTCGCTCGTATTCGGTAGCTTCGGCAATATATGATTTTTCTTTGGCCTCATATTCTCGTTGTTCTCGTAATAGTTTTGTTTGTAAGTTTTCGGCTCGTTGAAGTAATTTGGTTGTTTCGGTAACCAATGTGTTAACCTTTTTTTCGCGTTCAAAATCATTGCGTCCTTTAACTTGCTCAGCAAATGGAACATCAAAAAGAGATTCAGCATCTTTAGTCCACAAAGCAACTTCTCCTGGAGTATTTTTTTGTCCTAATAAACGATCATTTTCCAACCAATAATTCCAGGCCATAATTTGAACAGTTGCCAGGTTGGTTGCGTTTCCCGCGAAATTTCTATTTTTGTGATTTTCGGTATCAATGGTTTGAGTTTTATTGTTTTGATAAACCACGGCAGGGGTTTTTCGCGAATTTTTATTCTCATTAACAGTGTTATTGGATTTTGTTTCTTGAAGATCGGTGATTGGTTCTTTTTTGGAAGTAGAAACGGGCGAATTATTGTTTCCTCCAAACAATTTACTGAAAAATCCGCCTTCTTTTTTGTTCTGTTTTTGGGTCGATTTGGATTTTTTCGCGGAAATTGGTTTGGCAACTTTTTGAGATTCAATTTTTTCGATTTTTTTCGCGGAATTTTTAGTAGTTGATTTGTCCATAGAATCGTCTCCGCCCCAAATTATCCATAAAATCAAGACAATAATACCAATTGCTCCTATAATTTTTAAAGGTTCAAGATAACTTGAGAGGAATAAAAAACCTGTTAAGCTAATCTATGAAATGAAAAACAAATATTGTAATCGTTCCCGAATTTCGGAGAAGAAATTTCGCGAAATAATTAGGTATTTTTCACTTGATTTAGAAGCTGGAAAAATATCAAAACTGAGTGAGATATCTCGTTCAACAATAAATAAAATACTAACAAAAATCCGCGAAAAAATAGCCGAATTTTGTGCAGATGAGGCAAAATTTTCTGGAGTAGTAGAAGTAGACGAAAGTTATTTCGGTCCTAAAAGAGTTCGCGGAAAAAGAGGGCGAGGATCAGTAAAAAAAGTGATAGTTTTTGGAGTAATGAAACGCAATGGAAAAGTTTATACACAAATAATTAAAGATGTCTCAAAGGCAGAACTGATGCCGATAATTAAAGGAAAAGTTTTAGAAGGAAGTACTGTAAATTCTGATGGTTGGAGAAGTTATGATGGACTCATTTTGGATGGATATAAACACCACAGAGTTCATCATTCTAAAAACGAATTTGCTCGTGGAAAATCTTACATTAACGGTATTGAAAACTTTTGGGGCATCGCCAAAATCCGTCTTGCAAAATTTCGCGGAATTCATAAATCTCATTTTTATTTACATCTCAAAGAATGTGAATTTAGATTCAATTTTCGTAACCAAAATATTTATGCTATAATATTAAAAATTCTTAAAAATTCCCCTCTTAAGTTATCTTGAACCATTTTTTAAATTAATCCATTATTTAAAAACCAATTCCCCTTTATTTTCATCAACCGTAATTTTTCCTTGCACACTACCATCTAGTAATTTTAAAGCTAA
>CAZYIR010000077.1:0-1658 GCA_964647165.1 uncultured Candidatus Peribacteria bacterium | reverse complement strand
TTTTATTTTAGCTATTTTCATATTATTTTCCTTTTTCGATTATATGCCACACAACACGAGTTTATGTACAACTCAAAATTATTATAGACAAAATTTTGAAAAACCTCAAAAAATAAAATCCCGCGAAATTTTTAAATAATCCGATAAACCAAATAGCTATCAATCGGTTTCCGCGAATTTTTCAAAGGAATAAAGCGTTCTCCGATGGGAATGTTTCCGTTTTCACAAGCTTTTTTGGGATAAATAGCGGACAAAGCTTCTTTTCCGCCATCAGTACCGGCAATAAAGAAATTTTCGCGCGATTCTTTGCAAACCACTACAAAAAAATCTTCACTGACGGTGGAATGTCCATAATAATAATGATTATCAGATTCTATTTTTGGTAAACTGATTAAATTTTCGCGAAAAATTTGAAGTACTTTTTTTTTGGAAATATGGTATTTGGGTCTGGCGTCTATTTGATTGAGTTTTATGATGTTTGCCATCATGCTCACATTCGTTTTGCGTACAGTATCACGAGTTATTTGTAAGTTTTTTCTAAACGGAAAAATAAGTAAGACCAATATGATGGAAATTACTAAAATAGATATAGTTAGTTCTATCATAGTAAACCCAGTTTTTTTCATTTGGTTTAATTTTTAGCTAAATCACAAATTTTTTCACCAAGTTTTCCCGCGAAATTATCATCTAAAAGCCAAATTCCGTGTTCAGGTTCATTTTGACGAGGCAGTCCAAGTTCTTCTCGCGAACAAATCATTCCGCTAGATAATTCTCCGCGAATTTTTCGTTCACCGATTTCAAAGTCCGCGAATTTTGTCCCCACAGTGGCAACCGGCACAAATCGTCCTTCTTCGATATTTACCCCACCACATAAAATTTGTTTAACAACACCGGGCGCAATTTCTGTTTGAGTAATTCGCACTTTGGTCACTTTGGGATCAGGATGTTCAGTGATTTTTAAAATCTTTCCAACCACGATGTGTTCATCAGCGTTTTTCAAAATTTCTTTATCACTGTCTGTGAATAATTTCGCGGGATTTTTAGTCCCACAACCAGTTTCTGTACAACAACAGTCTTTAATTCCGAATAATTTTTTTAGAAAGTTTAACATTTTTTAAGGGTTATAAATTATTTAATAATTCGCGAGTTTTTCGGCTTTCATTTCGTTAAGGTCTTCAAGTAATTGCTCAAATGTTGCCCCAACCAATCCGTGAGCGGCCGCTCCTTCGCGTAATCCTTCCATCGGAGCAACGGGACAACCGGCACAAGTTAGACCATACGACGCAAAAACTTCATACGATTCAGGTAAATCCATAAGAATATAAGAAATTGTTTCTTCGCCAGTATAGAATTTTTCTGTCATCAAAGTTATTTTATAGAGAAAACGGGGATTGTAAATTTAAAAAACTTAGATTCTAGAATGAAGCGCAACTTTTGGGATATCTAGGTTAAAAAATAAAGAGTTAAGACAGATTATTACAAGGGAAAAAAGATTAGCAGTTACAGATATATTGAACGTTTTAAAGCATTAACAAAACTTCTCTCAAAGACAGCTTTGTCCTAGAACTACCTGATTTACAACATTTTAAAATCCCGCGAAATTTTCGTCTATAAAAAAAATCCAGGAACATAGTCCTAGATTGCTGTAATGGTTGCGG
>CAZYIR010000076.1:0-1770 GCA_964647165.1 uncultured Candidatus Peribacteria bacterium | reverse complement strand
AATTTCGCGGGAAATTGATTCATTCATAGAAAAAGATATAATATAAGTGTTTAAAATTTAAAAAATGACAACCATTACAATTGAACCACCAGAAAACGAAAATGCGCCAATGTATTCCGCTTACTGTGAAAAATGGGGATTTGTTGCAGAAGATGAAAGTCCTGAGGCAGCGTTAATTGGGCTTTTGGATGCAATTCGATTAGCAAAAGCAGAAGAAAATAAAAAAACGCGAAATTTTAAAAGAGCGCTAACTTTTGAAATCCCAGTTTTTTCATAATGTCTAGTTTTTCTTATCGAAATTTGATTAAAAAACTAAAAAAACTTGGATTCAAATTTTTCAAGCAATGTCGTGGATCACATGAGTTGTGGAAAAAGTTTCATAATTTCGCGGGCTTTTAACCTACAAGATGAAGAAAAAATTTGGAGTTAGCCAGAAAGTAGAAAACCCAAAACTTGTTTTGGAATTTTTAAACGAACTTTGTAAAACTCCGCCCAAAGGAATTGATGATTTAGAAAAAAAGAAACGGAATTTTGCCGCAAGAAAAGGAGGAACAACGATTTTGAATCGGGACTTAATTGCTGTTGCTAAGGTAAATAAAATAGAAATTCCGCGAAATTTAGAAAATTTGTTGAAGAAACGCGCTGTACGAACAATTTCCGGAGTGACGCCAATTGGAATTTTGACCAAGCCGTATGGTTGTCCTGGTCGATGTGTTTATTGTCCAACAGAATGGCGTATGCCCAAGTCATATCTTTCTTCTCAGCCGGCAGCCGCGCGCGCGTTGCGGAACAAGTTTCATCCCTACAAACAAGTAATTAACAGAATTATTGCTTTGGAAGATTCTGGACATCCTGTCTCTAAACTGGAAATAATTGTCATGGGAGGAACTTGGTCATTTTTACCGACTCGCTACCAGAGTTGGTTTATAAAGAAAGTTTTTGACGCGGCGAATAGTGAAAATTCGCGGAGTTTGGCCGAAGCTCAGAAAAAAAACGAAACCGCTAAACGACGAATTATTGGATTAACTTTAGAAACTCGTCCTGATTACATTACTCCCGAAGAATTACTTCGTATGCGGAAATATGGTTGTACGCGGATTGAAATTGGTGTGCAGACGATTGATGACGAAGTTTCCGAATTAACCAAAAGAGATCAAACCAAAGAACAAGTGGCGAAAGCTACAAAATTAATGCGAGATTTTGGATTTAAATTTTGTTACCATTTAATGCCCGGCTTGCCCGGCTCGAATCCCGCGAAAGATTTACAAATGTTCCGCGAAATTTTTGAAAATCCCGATTTCAAACCTGATTTTGTAAAAATTTATCCCTGCCAAGTCTTACCAAACTCAGAACTCGCGAATTGGTGGAAAAAAGGGAAATTTGAACCACTTCATGATGTGGAGTTGATTAAACTTCTGCTCAAAATGAAAAAAAATATTCCGCCATGGACGCGAATTATGCGACTTCTGCGTGATATTCCGGTGGGAAATATTTTGTCCGGCGCGAAATTTTCCAATTTAAGACAAATTATCAAATCACAACCTCATAAACTCCGCGAAATTTTGGGAGACAAAGATTTTCAGAAAATTTTTCCGAAAAATAAGTTTGAATGGCCTTGTCATTGTATTCGGTGTCGTGAAATCGGTTTTGCAAAAGACTTGCAAAAACAAGATATTCAGCTTGTTCGTCGAGATTATAAGGCAGGTGATGGCTTGGAAACTTTTTTATCTTATGAATCAAAAGACCAAAAAACGATTTATGCTTTATTAC
>CAZYIR010000075.1:0-7822 GCA_964647165.1 uncultured Candidatus Peribacteria bacterium | reverse complement strand
CAATCCTGAAATTCAGGTCGTTCATATTGAAGAAGACCGGGAAATGATGCGACAAGTTTTGTAATTATTTAAATCCGAAGTCCGAGTACAATATTTAGTTGAAATTTCGCGGAAACGAAAAAAACTTGACACAAATGAGATATAGTTTATTTTTGGCAAGAATTCTAAAAAAATAAAATGACTACTAAAGAAGAAATAATTGCTTACGCAAATAAATTTCAAACAATATTAGAAGAAGCTTTTGAAAAAAATCCTGATCTAAAACAAATTATTATTGATAATTTAAAAAAAATAACAAGCTTATTGGTCATACCAAATCTACATCTGAAAAAATAGAGAAAATTTTAAATCTAAGTTTTCCAGAGAAAAAAATAGAATACGCCAATATTACTAATTTTGAAAAACAAGTAAGAGACTTGTTAAGAACGATTGATCCAAATGTTTTAAATATTCTTTTCAAATTCTCGGAAGTTAAAAATGATATTGTAAGAAGTAATATTAAATCTATTGCTAAGATTATTGAAAAATTCGCGGAACTCGCAAAAGGTATTATTTTGAATTGTGAAGAATTCGATGATATAAAAAATCAAATCCCTCCTAAAGTATCGCAAGAATATAATTTTGCTGATACCACTCATGAAACTACAAAGATAGAAACTGGTTTTATGAAAAAAGTAAAAGATTTAGAATTATATGAATCTGAGGAAGATGAGCATTTTTTTATATTATTGCTAGTTGAATTCTCGCAAAAAAACAGTAATGTTCCCGTTATTACTTATCAAGAAGTAAAAGATGCTTTGAACGGGTCTCTTAATACTAAAAATGTTGAGCTTGTTTTTGATGAATGGCTGAAGTTCTTTTAAAAAACTAATTCTTAATCCAAGCTTCTTTCCATTTATACCACCATTCAGCTTGAGGAATGAGTGGCGCGAAAAATTTCGCGATTTTTATTAGTCTTTTTAAAGTTTTTAGTTTTTTTCCACGCGGTAAAAGATGTATTTCTGGATGTAGTTTTTCGAAAATTAGAGCGTTTTTTCGCGCGTTTTGAAAATTCCGTACCACATCATCAATAGTTTGTTTATGATCATGATAAACAATTACATCAGGATAATATACCAAATTCATTCCTTTTTTATAAAGTCTGTAAGAAAATTCCGAATCTTCAAAGCCCCAGCCTGAAAATTTCGCGGAAAATCGTTCGGAACCGATAAATTCTCGTTTTAAAGATACATTTGAAGTATAAAAATGATTCCATTTGGCTCCGTGTAAGCGAATTTTGCGGTAAGAAAATTGAGCATAATTGTTTAACCACTTATAAAAAGGATCATTCTTGAACCTAGAAACCCACTCGATTTTTCCTAATAAGGCATAATTTTTTGCGGGATTTTCTCCGTGAAAACGAATTGTTTCAATTAACCATAATTTATCCAAAATTGTATCATCACCAATAAAGGCAATTATGTCACCAGTTGCTTTTTCTAGTCCTAAATTTCTGGCACTGGCCGCCCCCATATTTTTCCCGGTTGAAAAAAAACTAAATTCCGCGAAATTTTTGTCTCCCAAAAGCTCATTTCTGGAAAAATTACCGTCTCCGATAATTATTACTTCCACATTTTGAGTAGAATAATCTCGCATATTACAGATACTCTGAAGAACACTTTTTAAAGTTGAACGCCCAATAGTTGGAATTATGATTGAAATCTTCATAGTTTAATATTAACAAGTTTTAGTTGTTTTGAAAATACAGTTTTAATTTAGAGTTTAAAAAAATTTCGCGAAATTTTAAAAAAGTCTAAAAAAAGTTTGCACCACCATTCAAATGCCGTAAAATTCAAAAGAAATAGTATAAATCTATATTTTCAATTTATTAACCCTCTAATGAAAATGAAAAAAACTTTAATTTTAACCGCAGCAATTGTTGCCATTGTGTCTTTTGGGGCAGTGCAAGCTGAACCGGTAAATTTAGACACTTTGCCTAAAACACTTATTGCTAAACGCGATTTACAGAAAAAATATTTAGAATCTCTCCGCAAGAGATATCAAATGATGTACAACAATAAAATGATGACTCGTGATTATTTTAATCTAAAAAGACAACGTGAAATGATTAAAAAATCACAAAAAAAAGCACATGTCGTCAGTATAGTTAAATCTGAACTATCACGAACAGGTGAACTAGAACAAGATAAAGAACGAGTTCGTATTAAAAATCCTTACCAAGTGAAAGCAGTTAATCCAAAATCAATCTTTTTGAAACGAGCAATGGATTATTATGTTTATAGTGGTGATGCCGGAAGTGATATTATGGATCGAGGAAACATCAATATGCGTGATCATAAGGTTTCTAGGACAAAAATGTTAGAAATGATGTATAAACATGGGCAAAAAGTTGGTGGTATTAAATTGGAAGCTCGCGAAATTTTGAAAGCTATGGTCGCTCCAAAGTACGAAGGAACAAGTAAGCGTCCTGTTAACTATCGTACTGGTGATTTTAAAAACAATATGTTGTCTCCATTCACCAGTTTAAAATGGTTAAATAAATAAAGCGTTTAAAAGATATTTTAAAATAAGAAGAGTGGCTGTTTAAGTCACTTTTTTTATTCTTAATTTTAAATTTTCGCGGAGAAGTTGTCATTGATTTTTAATTTAATTTTTTTAAACTCGCGTTGATGTTAGAATGGTTGGTTTTTGCTTTTATAACAAATTTCGGGACAAATGGTCTGGAGATGAGTCAGTTGTCTCTGCCTCAGATAAATATTTTACAACCAGCAAAAGTTCCGCGAAAAAATGCTGATAAAGTGGCACCCAAATTATTAAATAATCCACAATCAGCGGTTTTGGCGATGGATATGGGGACTGGGAAAATTCTTATTTCAAAAAAATCCAATCGAGGTCAAGAAATCGCGTCTTTAACGAAATTAATGACTACATTACTGATTTTGGAAAATCATGATCTGACGGAAGTAGTGACAATTCCTTTATCAGCAACTGAAACAGTAGGAGCTAAAGTTGGATTTTATCAGTATGAAAAAGTAAGCGTAAAAACACTTTTGGAGGCGGCCTTAATTCCTTCCGCCAATGATGCTGCCATTGCTTTGGCAGTTTTTGATGCTGGTAGTGAGGAAAAATTCGCGGAGAAAATGAATAAAAAAGCTCAAGAACTCGGTTTAAATTCCGCGAAATTTTATAATCCGACAGGATTAGATATTTATGATGAAAAAAATGATAAATGGTATGGAAACAAAATGTCAGCTTATGATTTGGCTGTTTTAACTAAACTTCTTTTGCGAAATAAATTTTTTCGACAAACGGTTAAACAAAAAAAATTCGCGGGAACATCGGTAGATGGTAAATTTTTTCACGAGAAGAAATCCACTAATCAACTTTTTGATACTTTTTTAAATTTAAAAGGAGTTAAAACCGGTTACACAGAATTAGCTGGACAATGTTTTATCGCTTTGGGAGTAAATAAGACTGGAAATGAAGTTTTAACAATTGTTCTAGGGTCACCGGACAGATTCGGAGAAACCAAAAAACTTTTGTCTTGGGTTTATGATTCCTTTACCTGGGAATAATATTTCCGCGAATTTTTTGCCTTTTTTTTATAAACACTTATTATTTCCTCGTGAAAAATACCATAACAACCAACGCAATTACGACCAGCGAATAATTTCGCGGGATTTGCTGTGTTGGCATTTTATCCCGCAAAAATTCGCGGGGATTTTTAATCTTTTCTCAAAATGTGTAATAACCACGACGACCTCGAACTACGACGAAAACATACCGCCAGTCATATTATGACTTACGCGGTAAAAATGATGCATCCAAATGTGAAACTGGGAGTTGGGCCGTGGACGGATGATGGATTTTATCAAGATTTTGATTTTGGCGAAGAAACTGTTTCCGATAAAGATTTCAAAAAAATCCAGAAAAAAATGCGCTGGATTGTAAATAAAAACTTTAAAATTGAACGAAAAGAATTTACTGAGGCGGAAGCCCGCGAAATTTGGAAAAATGATAAATATAAATTGGAATTAATTGACGGAATTGTTGAAAGAGGAGAACAAATTTCCGCTTACGATTTTGTTAACGAAGAAGGGCAAACCGTTTACCGCGATATTTGTGCTGGACCACATTTGGAAACAACTGGAGATTTGGGAGTTTTCAAATTAACTAAAATTGCCGCTGCATACTGGCGAGGAGACTCTGAGCGTGAGACTTTGACGCGAATTTATGGAGTTGCTTTTGAAACAGAAGAAAAACTCGCGGAATATGAAGAATTTTTGGCAGAAGCCGCGAAACGAGATCATCGAAAATTGGGAAAAGAATTGGATTTATTTACTTTTTCGGAAAAAGTTGGCGCCGGTTTACCGCTTTTCACACCAAAAGGAACTTTTATTCGTAATAAAATTGAAGAAGTTATCATGGGAATTCAGTCCAAATACGGATTTGAACGAGTGAATATTCCGCATATTACCAAGAAAGATCTTTATGAAACTTCGGGACACTGGGCGAAATTTAAAGATGATTTGTTTCATGTTCACGGAAAAGGAGACACACAATTTGTGATGAAACCGATGAATTGTCCGCATCATACGCAGATTTACGCCTCACAAATGCGAAGTTATCGTGATTTACCGATTCGGTACGCGGAAACAACTACTTGCTATCGTGATGAACAACCGGGAGAACTTTTGGGAATTTCGCGGGTTCGCAGTTTAACTCAAGATGACGGACATATTTTCTGTACTCCGGATCAAGTTTTGGAAGAATCACGAAATTTAGTCAAAGTTGTCCGCGAATTTTATACTAAAATGGGTATGTTTGGTGAAGGAGATTTCAAAGTAAGTTTGTCTGTCCGAGATTCCGCGAAATTAGATAAATATTTAGGGAAAGAAGAAAATTGGGATAAAGCGGAAAAATTTTTAGAAGAAATCGCGAAATCTGAGAATTTACCATACGAAAGAATTGAAGGAGAAGCGGCATTTTACGGGCCGAAACTTGATTTCCAGTTCAAAGATTCTTTGGGACGAGAATGGCAATTGGCGACAATTCAAATTGATTTTGTGCAACCGGAACGGTTTGGATTGGAATACATTGATAACGAAGGAAAAAAACAAATTCCGGTAATGATTCATCGCGCGATTGCGGGAAGCTTAGAGCGGTTTATGGCAGTAATAATTGAGCATTTCGCGGGAGTTTTTCCCGTTTGGCTAGCTCCGATACAGGTTCATATTTTACCGGTAAATAATTCACATTTATCACGAGCGGAAGAGGTTTTGGCAAAAATTCGCGGGATTTCCGGGCGCGCGGAGATTATTGAGCCATCAGAAACTTTGGGGAAACGCTTACGAAATTCTCAAACTGGAAAAATTCCGTTTTCAATTATCATCGGAGATGGCGAGGTGGAATCTGGCAAAATTACCGTTCGAAAATATGGTGAAAAGAAAGATCAGGAGATGAGTGTGGAAGAGTTTTTGGGGTTATTAAACTAGATTCCCGCGAAAAATTAGGAAAAATTAAGTCTGGACTTAGATAGGCAGTTTTATCTTATGCCAAGTTTGGACTTATTTTTTATCTTCAAAAATTTCGCGGAACTTCTTAATATGAAAAAATAACTAAAAAAATCTTTATTATTTTGTTATTCGCAATTAATGGTGTGAAAAAGTATAGAACAAAAAAATCCTAAATTTATTGACAAATTTCGCGGGATTTTCAAAATACATGGGATTTTTAATTATTGAAAAAATGACAGTTCAAAACGCCCCCACAATCGTAAAAGTTGCTGGACCGCTAGTGGTCGCTAATAATATGGAAAACGCTAAAATGTACGAGGTTGTTCGAGTTGGTCATGAAGGACTGGTTGGTGAAATTATTAGATTGGAAGACGGAAAAGCTTCAATTCAGGTTTACGAAGAAACAGCTGGTGTGGGACCGGGAGAACCGGTTGTCTGTACGGGACAAACTTTATCTGTTGAACTTGGACCTGGACTTTTACAATCTATTTATGATGGAGTGCAACGACCATTGAAAGTTTTGGAAGAAAAATCAGGACGCTTTTTGGCTCGAGGTATTGATGCCGATGGTTTAGATCACGCGAAAAAATGGGATTTTGTGCCGGTTGTTTCCAAAGGGGACACTGTTTCGGAAGGAGATGTTTTGGGAACTGTTCAAGAAACTTCTTTGATTTTACATAAAATTATGGTTCCGGTAGGAATTAAAAACGCTACAGTTAAAAAAATTCAATCTGGTCATTTTAATGTGACAGAAACTATTGCTGTTTTGGAACAAGACGGAAAAGAAATAGAAGTTGAAATGCGACAATTTTGGCCGATTAGAAATCCGCGAAAAATTAAAAGAAAACGAGTTCCAGATACTCCGTTAAAAACGGGAGGACGATCAATTGATATGTTTTTTCCTTTGGTTCATGGTGGAGCAGGGTGTATTCCTGGACCGTTTGGATCAGGAAAAACAGTTACTCAGCAAACATTGGCCAAATATTGTGATGCGGAAGTAATTATTTATATTGGTTGTGGAGAACGAGGAAATGAGATGACTGAGGTATTGAATGAGTTTCCTGAATTGATTGATCCAAATACTGGTGAGCCTCTTATGCGTCGAACGGTGATGATTGCCAACACTTCTAATATGCCGGTGGCAGCGCGTGAAGCTTCAGTTTATACAGGAATTACTATTGCTGAATATTATCGGGATATGGGATATAAAGTTGCTTTAATGGCAGACTCTACATCACGATGGGCAGAGGCGATGCGTGAAATTTCAGGTCGTCTGGAAGAGATGCCTGGTGAAGAAGGATATCCTGCTTATTTAGGATCAAAAACTGCTGAGTTTTATGAAAGAGCCGGAGCGGTAGAATGTTTAGGAAGTGATGATCGTATAGGGTCATTAACGGTTATTGGAGCGGTTTCTCCTCCAGGGGGAGATTTGTCTGAACCGGTTAGTCAAAATACTTTGCGAGTTACAAAAACTTATTGGGGACTTGATTCCAAATTAGCTTATCAACGACATTTCCCGGCCATTAACTGGTTGAAATCTTATTCATTATATGTGCCAAATTTGGATAAATATATGCGAGAGAATGTTGCGGCCGATTACTGGGATGTGCGAACATTGGCGATGAGTTTATTGCAAGAAGAAGCCAAATTGGAAGAAATTGTTAAATTGGTGGGACCGGAAGCCTTAAGTTTCCGCGAAAAATTAGTTCTTTTGACAGCAAAATCTATTCGAGAAGACTTCCTCTATCAAGATTCTTTTGATAAAGATGACGCTTATACTGTGCCTAAACGACAATATAATATGTTGAAAACAATTGTGCATTTATATAATGAAGGAATGAAGTTAGCTGATATTGAAGATTTTGATTTCGCGAAAATTGAAAACTTGGATATTATCAATAAAATTGCTGGGGTTAAGCGTCTTTCAATTGAAAATGATTATGCGGAATTTGCTAAGCTTCGAGAAGAAATTTCGCGAGAATTAGCTAATTTAGCGTAATTATTCGAATAATTTTGAAAAATATAAAAAAAAACCGCTTTTGCGGTTTTTTTGTTTATTTTTCCGCGGAAAAACCAGCTGATCGTCATTGCGAGGAACGAAGTGACGAAGCAATCTCCCTTACTGTTCGTTTTACCGTGCTGATAAAAAAAACTCCGCGAAATTTTTATATTTCCCTATCCCTGAGCGACAAATGTTTTTCAAATACCAGAAGTCGAATGGGTCTTCCGCTGGTTTTAAAAAATAAAAGGAAGATCCTTCGATTCAATTTTACCTTGCTTTTTGCCTCCCACTCAGGAATAGGAAT
>CAZYIR010000074.1:0-5510 GCA_964647165.1 uncultured Candidatus Peribacteria bacterium | reverse complement strand
ATGGAGCTAATGCCGGAGATAAAGTTCTTTTGTCAGTTATTCCAAACATTATTAACTTAATTTTAAAGCTGGTGTCACCGATAGTAGTGGTAATGTTTATTTACGCCGGAATTAAATTTATTTATGCCGGATCGGACGAAGAAGACATTACAAGTGCAAAAAATTTCTTTTTATACGCCTCAATCGGATTAGCTTTTGTCTTGACTAGTTATACTTTGGTAAAAATAATTTATTACTTTTTGGCTTAGATTTTCGCGAAATTTTGTTTACAATATAAAAAAGTGTTATCATAAGAATGATGAGAAAAATATTATTCGGTTTTCTGAGTTGTTTAGTCCTTTTGGGTGGAAATATTTTCGCGGAAACTTGGTTGTCTGCACCGGATGTAATTGCCGGAAACTCCACCACAATTAAATTATCTGGGCTTTATGCTAATGAAAAACTTACAGTTAAATTAATTCGTCCGGATAAATCAAAAATTGTTTTACAAAGCCAAGCTGACGAACTTGGATTTAGTAGTTTTAGGATTTCTTCAATCAATATTCAGCAAGCTGGGTATTATGATTTGATAATTTCGCGGGAATTAGGGAATTATCCTGTGATTGGGAAATTTAAGGTTTTCCCCAATGTTGTTTCAGCTTATAAATCTAAAATTGATCTTGATAAATCATCGGTAGCAGCTGATGGAGAAGAAATAGTTCGTTTGACAATAACGGCTCGTGATGCCTACGGAAATTTAATTAAAAATATTCCAGTAAAAGTAATTTCTTCGCGAAATAATGACTTTATTGTAGCAAGCGGAAAAACTGATAAATTAGGACAAGCGGTGGCAAAAATAAGTTCAAAAACAGCAGGAGTATCGGTTATAACCGTTGTTTTGGGGGACACGGTGGTTTTTGAAAAGAAAGAAATTGTATTTTTTCTCGCGGGAAAAGATATAAATAATGTTGGGGCAGGTTGGGATATTGGGAAATTTCTAAAAACCCAACTTTTTGATGATCCGGCGGAAGACACGAGTGTTGCCTACTTTTCAATTGAAAATTTACCGACAGAGGCAAGTGTGGGGGAAAATTTATCCGCGAAAATTGTAGCTCGTGATGAAAACGGAGATCAGGTTGTTAATTATACAGGAACGGTGAGATTTTCTTCATCAGATGATCGAGCAATTTTGCCTAATGATTATACGTTTTCTCCAAGTGATCAGGGAGCTCATGATTTTTATTTGGCTATTACTTTTGGAACAGCTGGCGATCAAAGTATATCAGTACATGATTTGGATGATTTTCGCGTTTCTGGTGAACAAAATATAAATATTGCGATGGATTCGGAGGCGGTTGAGGTTTCAGATGATCCCAAATTGACTATCGATATTCCAGTTAACGGTAGTAGTTTTAATACGGCTAGAGTGACAATTTCAGGGACAGCGGTTCAATGTAGTGTGGTAAAATTAGCTGATGGACAGATAACTTTAATAGATAATCTCGCGGTTGATGAATCTAACAAATATGTCTACCAAACGCCTTCATTAGCAGATGGAACACATGTATTTCAAGCTTTTTGTGTAGATAATGAAGATTTAGTTTCCAACGCGGTTACAATAACTATAGATAGAACTCCTCCCCAAGTTATTTCAGTTGAAACAGAACCAGCTGGACCATTTTGTGGAAATGAAGATGTTACTTTAAAAGTTGGTGGAGATGATTTGGACACGGTGGAATGTATTTTTAATGAACAAATTTTTACTCTATCGAAAGGGGAATCAGATAAGTTTACAACAACTTTAAAAATTCCCGCGAAAAAAGGAGAATTTCCAATTGAATGTACCGTTTCTGACTTATTGGGTAATTCTGTTACAGAAACCAACGCCGGAGTGGTGGCAGTTGATCCGACAATTTGTGAACCACCAGATGAAGAAGATGAGGCAGAAGAAGAGGTGGTAGAACCGGAAAACATTGCTCCAACGGCCATTACCAATCTTTCAGCAAAAAGTGGTGAAGTGGAAAAAGTGACTTTGTTTTGGTCACCGGCAACTGATGATAAAGAAATTAAATATTATCAAATAAATTTCGCGAAATGTAGTGAGAAAGATGATTTAAACCAGGTAAATAAAACTCCGGATAATCGAACTCAATGGTATGTTACTCCTTTAGAGCCTTGTGAAACATATTGTTTTCAAGTAACGGCTTATGATGAGGAAGGATTAGCCAGTCCAGCCAGTAATATAGCTGAGGGGACTCCATATTGTCCTGAAGAAAATAAAACAGTTCACACTAGTGCTCCGGTTACACCAAAATCAGGGGCAAATACGATTTGGCCAGCTATTTTGGCAATTTTCGCAGGATTGGTGATGATTTTCTGGGCCAGAAGAGAAGGTTAATCTACTGCTTTTGCTTTATTTTTAGTTTGTATTTTTCCGCGAAATTTTTTTCAAACAAAAAACTTGAGATTTTTGGTCCCAAGTTTTCCACATATATGTTTTATTGTTCTCAATTAAGATGTTTTTTTCAAATCTAAACGATGAGATTCAAAATTAACTTTTTCAATAATTCCAGCCATTTCTTCTCCTTCTTTTATTTCCAAATCACTGTGGTTTTCCACTCCAAATTGTTCCAAAGAGAAACATCCCATAACTTCCGGTTTTACTTCAATAAAAACTCCGGCAGAGTTCCAGCGCACAATTTTTCCGGAAACTTTTTCACCTTCTTTATATTCCGCGACTTTTTTCTTCCAAGGATCATCAGTTAATCTTTTTATCGACAGAGCTAGTTTATCACCATCTACACTCAAGATAACCACTTCTACTTTATCTCCTAAAGAATAAATTTTCGCGGGATTTGAAACATGTCCCCAGTCAAGTTCAGATAAATGAACAAGTCCTTCTACACCACCAAAAGTAACAAAAATACCAAATTTCACTACTCCGGAAACAACTCCTTTTACAATATCTCCGGCTTGGATATTTTTTAATGTTTCTTTGCGTGCTTCTTCGTGAGCGGCTTTTTCAGAAACAATCAGTTTCCCTGATTCCCGATCAACATTAATTACTCTTACTGCAAATTCTTTTCCAACATGTTCGCTTAATTTTCGTAAAATTTCACCAGCTTCCGCCCCGTCAACTCGAGGATAATTTAAAGGAGTTAACTGAGAAACGGGTAGAAAAGCGCGAATTCCTTTATAACTGGCGATTAACCCACCTTTGTTGGCTTCAGTTATTTTAACTTTAATAATTCGTTCTTCGTCCATACTTAAATTTAACTCTGCCCAAACACTTTCTTGAGAAGCTCGTCGTAGAGACAAAGCCACCAATCCTTGTTCATTTTCAGGATTGATAACAAGAGCTTCAATTGTTGATCCGGCTTCAATGTCATCAGTTGTTACACCGTATCCAGTTGCTTCTTTCTTGGTAATTATTCCAGTAGTTCCTCCCGGTAAATCTATCAAAATTCGCGAAGAATTAGCGTCAATAACAGTTCCTTTAACTGTTTGTCCAGCTTTGTAAGAAATAAGTTGATCACCACTGGAAGTGATTAGTTTTTCCATAATTGTTGTCATGATATTTAATAACGCGATTTAGTATCTTTTTACAGCTTTTCAGAACAGAATAAGACGCGTCGTTTCCTAAACTTTCCGACAAAGCAAATGAACTTTATTGTTTATAACAAAGAAGTCAAATTTTCGCGCAAATTTTCGCGAAATTTTATTTACAGTTGGAGAATTTCCGCGAAAATTTTGAAAATATCAGCAAATTCTTTATTCTTAAACAGATTTTGATTTATATTACATGAAAATTTCTCCTTCCATTCTTGACGCAGATTTTAATAACCTAAGCGCGGAACTTGAGTCAATTAAAACCGCAGACCGAATTCATCTCGATATTATGGACGGTCAATATGTTCCAAATCTTTCTTTTGGAATGGCTGTTTTGAAAAATATTAAATTTCCGGTTGAGACAGAAGCTCATTTAATGGTTTTAAATCCCGCGAATTTTTTAGATGATTTTGTAAAATTAGGTGTAAAAACTTTTACCTTTCACATTGAGGCAACAGGAATACCGCAAGCAATTGAGCTTTTAAAAGAAATAAAATCTCGCGGAATTTTCGCGGGAATTTCAATTGACGGATACACAGATCCAGACTGGTTAACTGACGAAATTTTAGAATTGGCCGATCAGATTTTAGTTATGTCGGTTAAATCAGGTTTTGGCGGACAAAGTTTTATGCCTGCAGCGGTTTTAAAAGTTGAAGAATTAAGAGCACGCGGGTTTTCTGGAGAAATCGAAGTAGATGGTGGAATTAATGATGAAAATTTCGTGGAACTTGCGGCAGCCGGAGCGGATATTGTTGTAGTTGGTAGTTTCCTAATGAAAAAATCCCGCGAAAAAAGAGCGGAGATTATTAAATTTTTTCAAAATACTTCAAAAAAATAGAGCGACGGTTAGAGTTATCAAAGATTGTCTTTTATGTATTCGGCAACCGCTTTTCTGTAGACCCCTCCCATTCTTTTGGTTATTTTATTTTTTCCGTATTTTCCAATTTTTAGTTTTTTAGGTCCTTGTTTGTAATCCTCCCAAGGAATAACCTCCAAATGATTATGATTTTTTTCTGAATTAAAATAAACGATATATTTTTTATCACCGTCATTTGATTTAATTCCAAATAAAAAATATTTCCTTTTGTATCTAAATATTTTATTCCCAATAAGTATCCCCGATTTAACAAGTGGATGATTTGAAGGCAATGTTCTAGAAACTTTGCTAGCATCAACAGTTGTATTTTTGATTAACTCATTTATTATTCTATTTGCTGTAGACTTTCTCAAATCTATGGCAAATCCATTTGTATGACCATGAGTGCGTTCACTGTGTCCTTTTTCGGCCATACCGGTTATCACAACCGGTTTTTCTTTATTATCTAGAACATTTAAGGTTTCTAAAAAATCTTCGATAACTATCCAGTTTTCTCTTTGTAAACCAATAATTGCTGTCCTATTTCTAGCGCGAGATTTTCCATCTTCATCGTATTTCCGTCCTGAAGAATAAAGATAAATTTCTCGTGAATTTAAATAATCTAAGAACTTATCAGCATCTTCTTTTGAGAATATTTCACTGTTTGGAATGTCATCTGATGAATCGAAAAACTCATCTATATCAACATCTAGCAAATCATTTGCCGATGATATACTTCCAGATAGACCGGCAGCTAACAAAATACCTATCTTTTTTATAAAATCGCGACGCGTAGTGGAGAATTTAGGATCTTTGATTAAAGTAAATGCTTTTATTTCCGGAATTATTCTTTTAATAGCAACAAGAGTATTTCTTCTTATGAAATCAAAAAAGATTTTTCCAGTTTCAAGGGATTTTTTTGAAGGTTCATCTTTCCAAGAAATATTTGATCTTTTTCTTGTAGAAGGGAGTTTTTTCTGAGTTACATAAATATTTTCCGCAACAACACCACCGGCTACACCAGTTAGAGCAGATTTTACATGTTTATGAACATTATTCGTAATCT
>CAZYIR010000073.1:0-3068 GCA_964647165.1 uncultured Candidatus Peribacteria bacterium | reverse complement strand
CACCGCCATTTTTTAATATAATCCGGATCATCTCCGTACTTGATAATGTACTCGTGATGATCTTTTAATCGTTTTTCCATTTCCGCTTTAATCTCCCATACTTTCCCCCGCGAAATTTCTCCCGCCGAGTAAAGTTTGTCCACCGCCTGCATTACCAGATGATATCGCGAAGTTTGATTTCGTACTTTCATATCGAATGGTGAAGTAGTTGATCCTTCTTCTAAATATCCGTTTATGCGAATTCGATGCGCACCGGAATAATCGAAAAGCAGTTTTTTAATTGTATGCGGATATCCGTGAAAATTGTAAATCACGCCTTTATCCATTGTAAAATGTTCATCCAAAATTTCGTTGGAAGATTTAACTGTTTCATCTCCTACGCCCAAAGCGGTTAATTCGGAAACAGCAACAAATCTCGCGCGAATTTCCGGTAAAAATTCTTTCAAAATTTTAATTGCCGCCAAAGATTCTGTTGTCACATAGTCTCCAGTTGCCGCGAAAACTATTTGCGGATCGGGATCACTAGCGAAATCCCAAGTCATAATTCCTTCTTTCATTTGTTTTTTCGCTTCGGATAAAGAAAGCCAGTTGAAAAGTTGTTTTTTTCCCGCGACAATTACATTTAAACGATTGCGAGATTCGAAACATTCCTGCATTGTAACAAGCATTGAATTAGCATCTGGTGGAAAGTACCCGTGAATAATTTCACCATCCTTTTCGAGCATTGAAGAAATAAATGACGGATTTTGGTGTGAAAATCCGTTATGATCTTGGCGTTCCAGAAGAGAAGTTAACAAAACATTCACAGCCGGCAAAGGTTCGCGAAATTTTACTTCCTGACTAGCTTTAATGAATTTTACATACTGGTCGGCCATCGACGCGATAATCTGCACAAAAGATTCGTATGAAACAAAAATCCCGTGCCGTCCTGTCACCGAATATCCGTGATGTAAACCAAACATAGAGTGTTCTGAAAGCATTTCCATAACTTTTCCTTCACGAGCCAAATCTTTATCCCATTCCTTAATTGGCCACTGCCACGACCGATTTGTGTGCTGGAAAACTGCCGCAATTTTATTAGAATAAGTTTCATCGGGACTAAAAATTCTAAAATTATCCGCTTTCAAATTTTTCGCGAAAAGTTCGGCTAAAAAATTCCCGCAATATTCCATAGGACTGGCAGTTTAGCGTCCGCGTTTTTCTAATTTCCAAGCGAGTTTTGACAACGCCGGCATTTTTAAATCCCGCGAAATTTTCCCTCCGTAAGCATACGGATTTGTCCCGCACGACCATTTTTCCGGCGGAATTAACGACTGAATTTCTGGGACGAACTCAAATTTACGAGATTTCGCGGAAATTAGTTCGTGAAATTTATAAGATTTCAACCATTTCTCGATTTCGCGTAAATGTCGTTTATTTGTTTTTGCTTTACCAAAAACGACTTGGTGAGATTTACAATTTCCTTCTAATTTTGTTTCACCGTCAAATTTTGGTCCGGTCCAACCTTTGGGTGTACGCAAAATAATAACAGGAAATTTAGGTTTTTCTAAATCTCCCTCTCGCGCCATTTTTTGAATTCCGCGAATTTTTGCATAAGCAGTATCCATAGCTTTTGCCATTTCATGATGTATATAATCTGGATCATCTCCTGATACGAAAAATGGTTCATAACCATATCCTTCAAATAATTTCGCGAGCTCGATATCACTCATTCGTCCGTAAAAAGTCGGTCCCGAAATTTTGTAACCGTTGATATGTACAATCGGCAAAACCGCCCCATTTTTCGCGGGATTTACCAGTTTGTTAATATGCCAAGCTGTTGCCAAGGGTCCCGTTTCCGATTCTCCGTCACCAACCAAACAACAAGTGATTAAATCCGGATTATCTAAAACTGATCCATAAGCTACAGCCAAAGAATATCCTAATTCTCCACCTTCCAAAATTGCACCTGGAGCGGCGGGATTGGAATGTGACGGATATCCGTACGGTGCGGAAAATTTGGAGCAAATCTCGCGAATTCCTTTTTCATTATAAGGGATTACTTTCGGATAAAATTTCGATAAAGATTTTTCGATAAACAAATTTGCCTGAATTCCCGGAAAACCGTGTCCTGGTCCCACAACATATAAAAATTTCGCGGAATTTTTTATAATTAAACGATTTATATGACTATACACAAAATTAATTCCCGGCACTGTCCCCCAATGTCCAAGCAAGCGTGCTTTAATATCAGATTGCTTGAGTGGTTTTTTTAAAAGCACATTATCACGAAGATAAATTTGGGCAACTGCTAAATAATTAGCGGCACGATTATACTTTTTTAATGCATCAATTTCGGCTACCGAAAGGTATTTTGTCATTTTGTGTAAGTTTTATTTTTATTTTTCGCGAAAATTTTAGCATGGTTGAAACAAAAAAGAAAAAATTTAGAATATTCTTCATTGCTAACTTCTAAAATGAGTAGTATTGTCAAAAAATCTTTCTAAAATTATTGACATCAAAAATAATGTTTCTAAAATTTCGCGGAAAATTAATTTATCTTTTTTCAAATGCAAAAAACATATCAAGATATCAGCTCAATTGCCGGTCCTATTTTAGTTGTAGACGGAGTTGAGGGAGTTAAATATGAAGAACTTGTTGAAGTTAAATTAACTGACGGAACTATCCGAATGGGAAAAGTTTTGGAAGCTGATGGGAACCGGGCCATGGTTCAGATGTTTGAATCAACGCAAGGTTTATCTACAACAGGATTAAAGGCTAAATTCACTGGAAAAGTTGCTCAATTGGGAGTTTCTCCCGACATGCTGGGAAGAGTTTTCAATGGAGCGGGAAAACCTCTTGATGGAGGGGCTGAAATAATTCCTGAAAAAATTGTAGACATTTCTGGAATGGCGATTAATCCTTATTCGCGAAAATTTCCATCTGACTTTATTCAAACAGGAATTTCGTCACTAGATGTGATGAACACTTTGGTTCGTGGACAAAAATTACCAATTTTCTCTGGTTCAGGTCTACCACACGCAGAACTTGCGACACAAATTGCTCGACAAGCAAAAGTGAATGATGGT
>CAZYIR010000072.1:0-4043 GCA_964647165.1 uncultured Candidatus Peribacteria bacterium | reverse complement strand
AGGGCAAGCAACTCTTGCTATTTCAGGTCATCAAATTCTGGAAGATTTAGGTATGAAAAATTTCGCGAAAAAAAAGGAAGCGCAAAAATTAATTCCGACAACGGAAATTGAAGATCAGGTTTTAGCTCTTTTCACCGAAGATAAAATGCCGATTAACGATATTTTCCGTCAATCAGATTTAGCGCAATCGGTAATTAGTTCGACTTTGGCGATTTTGGAAATCAAAGGACTGGTCAAAAATCTGGGAAACCAAATTTATTCTAAGAATTTTTAAATAATGAAAAAAGAAAATCCCGCGAAAAAATCTAATAACTGGGGAACTTTGGCGACAATTATTTTGATGACGGTGATTGGATTTTTTATTGGAAAAATCGATTTTCAAAAACCAGAAGTACAAGTAGTGGAAAAAGAAGTTTCAGAAATTTCGCGGGATTTACCGACAGTTGTTTTACAAAAAAGAGATGGCGACCAAATTTTCGCGGAAATTTCCGGAAATGTAAAAATTACCTGGGCGGACAACTATGTTTTGGAAGACTCGGGAATTATTTATTTCAGTCAAATTCCAACTGAAAACGATTTAAAATTAAATGATTTCAAATATCTAGGGAACACCAAAACTCATAAATTTTATCCCGCGAATTCTTACCCCGCGCGTGGCACAGAAGTCCGTTATCGGCGATTTTTTCAAACGAAAGAAGAAGCGCTTGAGGCTGGTTTTATCCCTAGTAAGTTGGTGAAATAAAATTTCGCGGAAATTGTTTCTTCCAAAAACTTAAATCCTATTTTTTCAAAATTTCGCGGAAAATTATTTCAGAATCTCCGTCAAATATTTTCCCGTATAAGATTCTTTGACTTTGGCAACTTCTTCAGGAGTTCCGTAAGCAACTAAATTTCCTCCCTTTTCACCACCTTCCGGTCCAATATCAATAATATAATCGCAACACTTTAAAACATCTAAGTTGTGTTCAATAACTATCATTGAATTTCCTTTGTCAACGAGTTTTTGAAGTACTGATAGTAATTTTTTTACATCTGAAAAATGCAGTCCCGTCGTTGGTTCATCCAAAACATAAATTGTTTTTCCCGTTTGTTTTTTCATTAATTCCGATGCCAATTTCACTCGCTGGGCTTCTCCTCCAGATAAAGTTGGAGCTGGTTGACCTAATTTAATATACCCCAACCCAACTTCATTTAAAGCAACTAATTTCTGTTGAATGTTCGCGAAATTTTCAAAAAAATCGACGGATTCCTCAACTGTCATATCCAAAATATCAAATATATTTTTCCCTCGATATGTTACTTCTAGCGTTTCGTCATTATATTTCCTTCCACCACAAGCCTCACAAGGAACATAAACATCTGGTAAAAAGTGCATTTCGATTTTTTTCAAGCCGTCTCCACCACAAGCTTCACAGCGCCCGCCTTTTACATTAAAACTAAATCTACTTGATTTATATCCGCGAATTCTGGCTTCAGTTGTCGCAGCAAAAACTTCTCGAATATCTGTAAAAACACCAGTATATGTAGCAGGATTAGAACGCGGAGTTCTTCCAATTGGAGATTGATCAATTGAAATTAATTTATCCAGGTTTTCTTTAATTCCTATAATTTCGCGGTGTTTCCCTGATGGTTTTTGAGCTCGGTTTAATTCACGAGCTAAAGTTGGAACCAAAATACGCGAAATTAATGATGATTTACCAGATCCAGAAACACCAGAAATCCCCACAAAACAAGATAAAGGAATTTCTACATCAATATTTTTTAAATTATTTTCTTCTGCTCCCAATATTTTAAGAAATCCCATTTTTTTTCTTCGAACACGAGGAACGGGAATTTCTTGCCGTCCGAATAAAAAATCCGCGGTTTCCGAGTCTGATTTTTCCATTTCTTTAAAAGTCCCCGCAAAAACAAGTTCTCCTCCGTGCGCTCCTGATTTTGGTCCAATTTCAATTAAATAATCCGCTTTTCGCATAGTTTCTTCATCATGTTCAACTACTATAACTGTGTTCCCTAAATCTCGTAAGTGTTCCAAAGTTTTAATAAGTTTTCCATTATCTCTTTGATGCAACCCAATAGAAGGTTCATCTAGAACATAAAGCACGCCTTGCAAATGTGATCCAATTTGTGTTGCTAGACGAATTCTTTGAGCTTCTCCACCGGATAAAGTGTTAGCGGTTCTAGATAATGTTAAATAAGCCAATCCAACATTTTCCAAAAACCCCAATCTTTCAATAACTTCTTTTTTTATCGGAATAACGATATTTTTTTGTTCTTCGATAATCTCCAATTCTTCCATCCATTTTTTTAGCTTGGTTATTGACATTTCACAAACTTCAGAAATTGTTTTTCCGTTAACAAAAACATTTCTCCCATAAATATTTAAACGAGCTCCTCCACAAGTTGCACAAGTGGTTTCTATCATAAATTCTCCTAACTTTTTTCGCAACCAATCTGATTCAGTTTCATTATACCGTTTTTCAGTTTGCACAGTAATTCCATCAAACTTGGTTTCCGTGCTATCTCCAGCAAAAGAAGTTTCTTTCAAATCAACGGTAAACAATTCATCGCCAAATCCCGCGAAAATTTTCTCTAATACTTCCTGTTTTATATTTTCAATAGGTTCGTCAACTGAAAACCCATATTTTTTACCAACAGCTGACAAGACTGCTATATTCCAAGCTAGCATATTTGACCCTAATGACCCCCAAGGCAAAATTCCTCCCTCACGAATTGATAATTTGTGATTTAAAGAAGTTTCTTTATTTAAAGTTAAACGATACCCCAAACCATGACAATCTTTACAAGCTCCATGGGGAGAATTAAACGAAAAAATTCGCGGTTCTAGCGGTGGGAAGGAAAAACCAGTTTCCGGGTCCGCGAGATTTTCCGAAAACATAAAATCTTCACCTGTTTCCGGCAAATTAACAATCAAAATACCTTCTCCAAACTTTAAAGCTGTTTCAATAGAATCAATAATTCGCAATCTTTCGTCATTTTTTTCTTCAATTTTGTTTCCATCGGAAAGTTCGCGAAATTTTTTCGCGTAATCTTTTTTTATCAAACGATCAACTACAATTTCGATGTTATGTTTCTTTTTTGGATCAAGATTAATATCATCGTTGATTGTTACAATTGTTCCGTCAACTCGCAACCGCACAAATCCCGCTTTTTTTATTTTCTCTAAAACCAAAACATGTTCTCCTTTTTTGCCACGCACAACCGGAGCCATAATCATAAACTTCGTCCCTTCCGGCCATTTGTTTATAGCTTCTAAAATTTGTCCGGGAGTTTGTTTTTCTAGTTTTCGTCCATTATGTGGATTTATTGGAGTTCCGATTTTTGCAAAAAGTAATCGCAAATAATCGTAAATTTCCGTCACCGTCCCAACTGTGGAACGCGGATTTCGCGTGGTTGATTTTTGGTCGATAGAAATTGCTGGTGACAAACCATCTATTGAGTCAACTTCTGGTTTTTCTTGAAGTTTTAAAAATTGTCGCGCATAAGTACTCAAACTTTCAACATATCGCCGTTGTCCTTCCGCGTAAATCGTATCAAAGGCAAGTGAAGATTTTCCTGATCCAGAAACTCCCGTCACGACGGTCAATTTATCTCGCGGGATTTCCACATTAATATTTTTCAGATTGTGCATTTTTGCACCGCGGACGACAATGTTTTTGGTCATAAGAGTTTGATTTAAATAATTTATGAGCGGTTTTCTAAAACTCCGCGAAATTTTAACAAAAAAAAAGCCCGCTCAAACGCGCGCTTCTATTGCTTGCGCAGTGTAGCAATTCTATTGCTTTTTGTCAAAAGTTTCGGTATAATGTCCCGATAACTAATAAAAAACATGAAAAACTTATTTCAGTTTCCGCGAAAAATTACCGCTAAGTTCTGTTATGGGATTGAAACTCACGATTATGAGGAAGAAGTAGTTAAAACATTTCCGGTTTTTAACGACAAAGTTCCCAAGTATCCTAAACCGAATGATTCAGCTAAAAGAAAGAGGGAAGCAGCAGCAGCAGCAGCAGCAGCAGCAGCAGAAG
>CAZYIR010000071.1:0-5985 GCA_964647165.1 uncultured Candidatus Peribacteria bacterium | reverse complement strand
TTTGCATTTCTGGAGGTAATGATTAAAGTTTAGAAGAAACTTTTTGATGAAAACGCTTTATATTGTAGCTACACCGATTGGAAATCTCGCGGATATTTCGCAACGAGCTTTGAATATTTTGTCTGAAGTTGATTTTGTTGTAGCTGAAGACACGCGTCATGCAAACATTTTATTTAAAAAATATAATTTAAATCCTCGGACAATTTCGTTTCATGCGCGAAGTACTGGGGAGCAGGCCCGCGAAATTTTGTCTAAATTAGGACCGACAGAGTCGGTTGCTTATATATCAGATGCTGGAACACCGGGAATTTCTGATCCTGGATATCTTTTAGTTCATGAAGCAATCAAACAAAATATAAAAATAGTTCCAATACCAGGACCGTCAGCCTTAATTACTTTTTTATCTGCAGCGGGGTTGCCGACTAATTCGTTTATTTTTCGCGGATTTTTACCACACAAAAAAGGTCGTCAAACTTTTTTAATGGAAATTAAATACATTGAACAAACGGTAGTTTTTTACGAGTCTGTTCATCGTTTTTCGCGTTTATTGGCGGAGTTGGAGGAAATCTTGGAGCCAGAGCGAAAAATTGTTATAGGACGAGAATTAACCAAAATTTATGAAGAATTTTTTCGCGGAACTGTTCGCGAAGCTCAACAATTTTTTTCTAAAGACAAAATAAAAGGGGAGTTTGTAGTGGGAATTGCTCCGCGAAATTTTTCTTTTCTTGATACGACAAATTCAGAATCAAATTTAAGTACAGAATTAGTTGAGCTTAGACAAAAGATAGACCAGCTTGATTTTGAGTTATTAAAATTGCTTAACAAACGGCTTAAAATTTCGCGAAAAATTGCAAAAGTAAAAGAAAAACAAGGATTACCTCAATATATTCCTAAACGAGAAAATCACTTAATTAAAAACTTACAAATTTTAAATAAAGGGAAATTAAAAAATTCAGATATTAAACAAATTTGGGCGATTATTTTAGAAATTTCGCGGGGAAAGTTTAATTAATGTTTTGGAGTTGTTTTGGTAATTATTTATAATATTCCTGATGAATAAGGATTTTTTAACAACTCTAAACAATCGTCAACGAGAAGCTGCTGAAAAAATTTACGGACAAGTTTTGGTTTTAGCCGGGCCGGGAACGGGTAAAACTCATTTATTAACATCCAGAATTGCCAACATTTTGCAAAAAACAGATGTGAATGCTTCAAATATTTTATGTCTAACTTTTACTAATTCAGCAACAGTTGAGATGCGGGACCGTTTGCAAAAAATCATTGGTGCGGAAGCTTATTCACTGCAAATTTCGACTTTTCATGGATTTTGTGAATGGATTATGAAGCAATTTCCCGCGAAATTTTCTAGTCGAATTCAGGATAGTGAGGTTATTGATGATTTACAAAAAGCATTAATTTTTGAAGAAATAATAAATTCGCGGAAATGGAAGTATTTCGATTCAGTTACTAATAATTTTTTTTGGAAACATGATATTCTTAGCGCCATTAATAAGTTAAAACAGGAAAATTTAAATCCGAAAAAATTTCGCGAAATTTTACCGGCGGAACGAGAAATGTTGGAAAATGACCCCCAAACTAAATATATTCGTAAATATGTAAATAAGAAAACCGGTGAAATTTTTGAAGAAGGTGATTTCAAGCCAAACGCTTTAGCGGAAATCTCGCGAAAAATTGAAAAACTGGAAGAACTGGCGGATTTTTGGGAAATTTATGAGCAAAAACTGGCCCAAAAAGGTTTTTTTGATTTTAGTGATCAAATTAACTGGGTGGTTGAGGCGTTAGAAAGTGATGAAAATTTGCGTTTAGATTTACAAGAACAATTCCAATTCATTTTAGTTGATGAGTATCAAGATACGAATAATTCGCAAAATAAAATTCTTTGGGCATTAACTGATTATGATGATCCAAATATTTTTGCAGTTGGAGATGATGATCAGTCTATTTATCGTTTCCAAGGGGCAAGTGTGGCCAATATCAAAGAGTTTCGCGAAAAATTCCCGAATCGTTTAGAAGTAACTTTGGAAGAAAATTATCGTTCCACCCAAACAATTTTAAACACAGCTTACGAAGTTATAAAAAACAATACTGAACGAGCCCTTCAAAATAAAAAACTACGGGCGGTAAATCCGCGAAATTTTCCGGAGAAAAAAATTCAAAAACTGGAAATTGATTCACAATACATGGAATTGAATTTTCTTATAGAAAAAATTCGCGAGAAATTCGCAGAAGGAATTAAGCCTAATGAAATCGCTATTTTGGTTAGAAAAAATAAAGAAATAGAAAATTTAACAAGATATTTACCTAAATTTGGTATTCCAGTTGCGGCTCAAATTCATAAAAATATTTTGGACAATAATTTTGTTGTCATTTTAAGTTTAATGTTGGAGGTTTTCCACAATCCGGTTAATAACGAAAAACTTTTGGAGCTTTTACATGCTCCATTTTGGGAAATTTCGCGAGATTTTTTAGCAAAAATTTCAGTTGCCAGTTACGAGGCACATCAGCCGGTATTGGAATTTTTAATTGATTTTACTTCTTCGGAATCTTCAGCAAAAGACAAAGATAAATTATTTTTGAAGAAATTTTTAAATTTTTTCACGCAAGCTCGTCAAGATTATTTCCATTGTCGTCCGCGAGTTATAGCTGAAAAACTGGTTTATGAATCAGGATTAATGAAGTATTTGGCAGACAAAAAAGATTTAGAAAGTTTTTTCGCGGTTAATAAACTTTTGGATTGGATTGGGTTACAAAAAAAAGAATCTTTAGCTGAGATTTTAGAACTTTTGAAGTTACATAAAAAATTAAATATTAAAATTTCGCCAGATCCTTTGCCGGCAGATAAAAACGCAATTAATGTTATGACAGCACATAAATCCAAAGGAATGGAGTTTGATATAGTTTTTGTTCCGGGATTGATTGATAAAGTTTGGGGAAATTCAAAAAACTCCGCGAAAATTTCGCTACCTCATTTATTGGCACCAAAAGATTTTGATGAAAATGAAGAAGAGCGTCGTTTGTTTTTCGTAGCTTTAACCAGAGCTCGTCGAGAAATTTATTTAAGCTATGCCAAAAATGATTTTTCAGGAGTAAGGAAAGATCCTGCGGTTTTTTGGCATGAAGTTCCTCAAAATTTCGCGGAAAATATTAATCACAAAGAATATGAAAACGGAGACATTTTATCCGCTTTAGTTTATTCCGGAACAGATTTAAAACTGACTTCTCGCGATTATTCTCTTCTGGGAGAACGAGTGAAAAATTTTGTCTGGTCGGCTTCGGCTTTAAATAATTATTTGGAATGTCCTCGGCGTTTTTTATTTCAAAACCTTTATAAATTCCCGCGAAATCCTAAACTTAGTTTTGCTTATGGAGTTGCTATTCATGAGGCATTGGAGCGTTTTTTTCGCGAAAAAAACAGTACTTTGCCGGAATTGATAAGTAAATTTGAATATGCTTTACGCGGACAAAATTTGCCTCAAAAGGATTTTCAAAAAAAACTGGAATACGGAAAAGATATTTTGGAAAAATATTTCGCGAAAAAATTGGCAAACGGAGAACATTTAAGAGATAACCTAAAATTAGAATTTGATTTTTTCCAATATCATCCGCAAATTGAAGGAATTAGATTAAGAGGACGAGCTGATAAAATTATTTTCACTGGGGACAATAATCGTTCCGCGAAAATTGTAGATTATAAATCAGGAAAACCACGAAAAATCAAAAAAGGAGAACGCAATTGGCGTCAGTTGGTTTTTTATAACCTTTTAGCTAAAAATTCGCGGGGATTACCTTGGCGAGTCGAAGATGATTGTGAAATAGAATTTTTGACTCCTGACTCTAACGGAGAATTTAAAACAATTACTTATAAAGTAAATGATGAAGACAGAAAACAAGTTATAACTGAGTTACGCGAAGCTGATCAAAAAATTAAAAATTTTGAATTTCCTCTGGTGTCCAATCCGCAAAATGATGAAGACATTGAGTTTTGGCAAAATTTTGGCGATTTTTTATAGAAAACTTTATTTAATTCGATTTCTTTACTAGTTTTCCAAAAAATTTTTAATAAATTCTTCTTTTTGTTCAAAATTGTCATAGAAAGAGTCTTCGTGACTACCATTTAATTTTAAGAACTCATTTTTTTTCGCGGAGTTTTTTTCAAATAATTTTTCTCCATTTGTGAAATTAATGGTGTTGTCGTTTAAACTGTGAATTATTAAAATTGGTATTTTAATTTCCGCGATTTTTTGGAGATTATCAAACTTATATTTTTTAAGAAAATTGGGGATAGTGTATTTTATTACATTTGGAGTGATATTATTTAAGCTGGCAAAAGTTGATTCCAATATTAATTTTTTCGCGGGAAATCTTTTCGCCATTTCCAGAGCAACTGCTCCACCAAGTCCTTCTCCCCAAAATATCATAGACTTTAAACTGATTTTCTTTTGTTGAATCAAGTAATTTATAACAGTTTCCGCGTCTTGATATAAGTCTTCTTCGTTTTTTATTTTTCCAGTACTTTTTCCATATCCACGGTAATCAAAAAGAACAATGTTGTAACCTAATTTTTTGGCTATAGCTACTCGTCCAAAATTATTAGTTAAGTTCCCTCCATTATTATGAAAAAAAACAATAGTTCCCAACGGCCTTTTTTCCGCGAAAAAATAACCGTGTAGAGTTGTTTGATTATTAACTTCCAAATTAAATTCTTCAGCGTGTAGTTTTTCTTTATCTATTTCCAAATAAATTTTTTCTGAAGGTATAAAAATAATTTTTTCTTGTAAAAAATAAGCTCCAACTAAAAACATTAAGTAAAATACCCCTAATAAAAGCAGAATTTTATGAAACCGAATTTTATATTTTTTCATAATAAATTTTTCGCGGAAATTATAACAAAAACCAGAAAATTTCTAATTAAAGTTTGCTTTTATATTTTTGCTCTCTAAAATCAGTTGGCAATTGTGTTCGGAATGACTTGATTGAGAATTTTGTTGGGTCAAAGAATAAAAATTGCTTATTTCTTTACCCATTTAAAATGGAAAATTGTAGATTATTTATTGGAGGATTGCCTTGGGCGGTTCGTGATGAAGCACTAAAAGATGCTTTTTCAAAAGCGGGAACAGTTGTTTCAGCTGTAGTTATTATGGACAGAATGTCTGGTCGATCTAAAGGTTTTGGATTTGTAGAAATGTCCACACCAGAAGAAGCACAAACAGCTATTGATATGTTCAATGAACAAGATTTTGAAGGTCGAAATCTTATTGTAAATATTGCTCGTCCTCGAGAAGAACGCCGTTTTTAGGCTTAGCAATTTGTTTTCTGAAAAATTCGCGGGATTTTTGCTAATTTGATAAGTTTCTTTAAAATCAGATGGCAATGGAAATTTCCGGTAAAGAATTAGAACAATTGGTAGTGCGCGCTCAGCGTGGACAGGAAGAGGCGTTTTCAATTTTATTTGATTATTTTTATCCTAAAATTTTTCGTTATGTTTCTTTTCGTGTAAATCGAGAAGATGTTGAGGATTTGGTGGCTGATGTTTTCTTGCGAGTTGTTGATAAAATTAAAAAATATCAAAAAAAGTCGCGAGGAAATTTTTCAGCCTGGGTTTTCAGAATAGCACATAATTTAGTGATAGATTTTTATCGTCAGAAAAAGGAATATTTACAATTAACCGATCCTGAAACAGGGGAATTACAGTTTGATATTCCGGATACCGATTTTAACCCGGCTGAAAACGCGATTCATCAAGAAGAGCATCAAAAAATTCGCGAAATTTTGAAAAAATTATCTGATATTCATCGTGAAGTTTTGGAATTGAAATTTTTAGAAGGTTTTTCTAACGCAGAAATTGCGGAAATTATCGGTAAATCCGAAGGGAATGTTCGAGTTATTCAATTGCGTGCTTTACGAGAATTGCGCAAATATTTTCCGGAGGAAGAATTATAATTTTCCGCGAAATTTTTATAGAAT
>CAZYIR010000070.1:0-3421 GCA_964647165.1 uncultured Candidatus Peribacteria bacterium | reverse complement strand
TTTAAATTCATATTTTAAAGGAATTATTTCTCAATTTTTTCTTGAGCATAAGCCTGCAGATTGATAGGCATTTCAGAAGTCGGGACTCCGTTATCGTTAAAAGTATGTATCGCGAAATTTTCAATTTCTAAAAATCGCTCGTTTTCTTCAACCGCTTTGATAAATTTATAAATATTTCCGCGATTTCCTTTAATGGAAAAACTCATCGCTAATCGCGAAACATCTAAGTCGTCGTCTTTAGAAACGGAAAAAGACCAAGTATCGGGAAGCTGAATATTGGATAATGAAGCAATTTTTTGTAAATCTATCAAAAGTTCGGTTTGGTTTAATTTTCGCGGGATTCTCAATTCAGGATCTACCAGTTTTATTGTTTCATCAGGATTTCCGTTTGTCAGTTCTTCATATTCCGCGATTTTTTCTTTTTTTAGTTGGTCTAATTTTAAATTTTCGTTTTTTAAATTGGTCACTTTCTTTTTTAAAGGAATTCCAATAAACCCAATTACGCTAACTATGATAACGATAAACAATATTTTCCAAGTTTTCATTTTAAATTTAAATTAAAATCCATAGATACTTTTAAGGAAGCGGTATTTTCATCCAACTGAATTGAATTTAAAACAATTTGAGAAACCTTTTCATTGGTATTTAATTTCGCGACAAATTGTTGTAGAGCATTGAAATTACGAGCGGTTATGACAGCCGAAACCGCCCCTTCTTTTTCAACTTCAAAATCCAAAAAAGTAATTCCCGGGCTTTCTAGTTTTACGATTTTTTTCATTATTTCTGACCAAGGCAGGCGACGACTTTCCAGTTTTTTTAGAATTTTGGCAATTGCGATTTTTTTCGCGGGATTATCTGAACGAGTCAATTCTTTAATGCGGTTTGTAGTGGTGTCAATGGATATTTGATAGCGAGCATTTTCTTTTTCCAAATTTGTTTTTTGGAAAAACAAAAACCCAATCCAGGTCAGCACTCCCAAAAACACTAAAATTAGAATGGTGCTCAGTAAATTCCGCGAATTTTTTTGGTTGGTAGAACGCGGTTTTTGGTATTTTGTATCGGCTAAATCAATATTCATTTTATTTGTTTTTTTTATTTTAGAGGAAAATTTGGCTTTTTCACAAATTTTTTGCTAACTTCGCGAAGAAATGAAAACACTTTGGGGACCAGATTTTGGAATAATTTCTTTGGCTAAAATTTATCCGGCTGAAAAAATAGTTATTAAAATTTCGCGGAACTTGCCTCAGAAAGAAGTTATTCAAGAATCTGACTTTTGGCTTCCGTTAGTGAAAACTGTTGTAGAAGAAAAAACCCGGTTCGGGCGTATTGGTGTTTTTTATAGCCGAAAAAATAAGGAAGCAAAGGGTTTTTGCAAAATACTTGCAAAACAAAAATTTAATTATTCACCAAAAAATTCACGCGCGGAAAGTTCCGCGAAATTTTCATTTTTAGAAATGCAAGTCCTTGGCGAAATTGCGAATGAGGGGCTTGCTGACTCGGTTGAGTTTCGTCGACTGGCTCGTAAATTTATTCGAAATGCAAAACACTTGCATTTGGATTCTCTCGTTTTCTTGGAAGGAATTTTCGCGGAAAAGAAAACACGCCAAATACTTGCAAAAATTGCCGGAACACAGATTAAAACTTATTTTGTGACAGATTTTGTTTATAATGAATTTAAATTTAGCACAAGCCAATCCAAATCAACTTCAAAATCTAAGTTAAATGATTTTAAAAATCCCGCGAAAAAAAATTTTCTCATTGAGACTGATGATGACTTGGAGTTTACCAAAAAGCGTGCTGAACAAATTTTACAAAGAAAATTAAAATCTTGTGATGTTGTTTCTCTAGAATAACTTTACGCAATTAGTTATGTAGTTACCCCAAACATTATTGGGAAATTTTCTCGCGAAATTTTTAAAAAAAACTATAAAATCACTTCAATCTCCTTTTTCAAATTCTCAAATCCGTCTTTTGCTTCAACGACAGTATCTTTTTCACCAACAATAATTCTGACCGGAATTCCCATTTTTTCCGCGTAAGCAAACTGTTTTTGAATCTTTTTTGTTTCAAAATAATTTTCGACAGAAATATCCGAATTCCCGCGAATTTTTTGCCCAACCGCAATCGCTTTTGATAACAAATCGGGTGAGCGGAATAAAATAATCGCCTCTGTCGAAGAGGCTTGTTTTGGTTCGATAATTTTCGCGTCAAAAAGTTGCCACAAAAGTCGTGTCAAACCGATAGAAATTCCCACTCCGGGCAGATTTTTCCCGGTAAAAATTCCCGCGAGATCATCATAACGACCACCGGAGCAGATTGAGCCGAGTGAAGTATTTATACTGCCGTCTTCGTTTACAAGATTAGTTTCGTAAACCGTTCCCGTGTAATAATCAAGTCCGCGCGCGATGCGTAAATCTATTTGAAAATTTTCTTCCGGCACGCCCATTTCGCGAAGAAAGTTTACAACTTCCTTTAATTCCGCCACTCCTGTTTGAAAATCGTCGTTATCCAAAAATTTCGCGAGATTTTCCAAAATCTCATCATTTGTTCCGCTCATTTCAACAAACTCCAAAATTCTCTCCTGAAATTCCACGGGAGCTCCTTCCAATTTAACATTTGGATTCTTTTCCAAATTATCAACAAAATCCAAAATTTTCTTAAATTCGCTGGGATCTTTTTGAAATTCCGCGAAAAATGAAGTCAAAATCTTCCGATTATTTATCCGAATTACAAACTTCTGCTCCGGCATTAATTTCGCGAAAATTTCCGCGATAATTACGACCATTTGCGCATCGTTCGCGAGAGAAAGTTTTTCGTTTCCAATAACATCAATATCGCATTGATCGAACTGACGAAATCGCCCTTTTTGCGCGCGTTCTCCACGCATCACTGGACCAATAACCGCTCGCCGAAACGGAAAAGCCAACTCGTTAAAATGTCGTGCCACAAAAAGTGCCAACGGCACAGTATGGTCAAACCGAATTGCACGAGATTTCGCGGAATCTTGGTCGGCAGAATCTGCGTGCAGACGATCCAAAACATAAATTTCTTTGGGATTTCCACCTTTCGCCGTGAAATTTTCTGTCCGTTCCACCAGCGGAGTTTCTAAAATCGGGAAACCGTGTTTTTCAAAAATTTCCGCGATAGTTTTTTTCCAGTGCTGAACTACTCGTTGTTCGGCAGGAGAAAATTCCGGAAAACCACTCGGAGTTGAAGTATTTAATTTTGCCATCATAGTTATTTTATATGTTTTGAGAAAATTCGCGAAATTTTCCTACTCTCCCCTCTTTTTGAAAGAGGGGAATTAAAGGGGTGTTTATTTATAAAAAATCAAACGCCCCCTAACCCCCGCGAAATTTCTGAAAAATTTGATTTTTCGCGGGATTTATTTAGTATCGGCAAGAAATTTTTTAACAATTTA
>CAZYIR010000069.1:0-2361 GCA_964647165.1 uncultured Candidatus Peribacteria bacterium | reverse complement strand
CATACGGGCAATAAAGAGGCTACTATCAAAGCTCTGCAATGTTTGGACAAATGTTTGGAACAAGTTATTCCGGTTGTCTTGGAGAATAACGGTTGCTTGTTAATCACCGCCGATCATGGTAATGCGGAGGAGTTAATTAATCTAAAAACCGGAGCGGTTGACACTGAGCATTCAAGCAATCCGGTTCCTTTATGGTATATTACCCCAAACAACCATCGTCAAAAAACAGAAGAGGAAATTATAGCATCTTCTCAGGGAATGCTTTGTGATGTTACTCCAACTATTCTGGAAATTATGGAAATTCCCAAATCACCGGAAATGACCTGTGTCAGCCTTTTGCCGATGTTGCAATGAGAAATTATTTCCGGCGCCTGAAATAATTATTATGTCGCCTTTTTTAATTCTACTTTATTTTTCTCCGCCAAATTATCTAAAATTTCATTCATTTTTTCCTCTTGTTCTTTTGATAAATGATTTAAAGCGGAATAAGCTGGTAACTTTTGCATCGGTCGTTGGCGACCCAGAATTGACGATTCCACTGTATTCTTCCATTTTGTAGGAGAAGCCACTCGCGCTTGATGAATGGTGGAAATAAATTCCAAGACCCATTTCCAAGTTTTTCGGTCCATATTTTCCAATTTATCCAAAATATCTTCTCGGTTTTTTATATCAGGATGGCTGGCTAAAACTTCCCAGACATTGGTTAAAACCACTTCCAAAGCGTATTGAGGGTTATTAAAAAAATATGATTTGTAGGAAAGATGAGCTGAACCTTGAAAATCAACTATAATTCCAGTCTCCAGTTCCCCTTTGTGCATAGCATTGGCAAGAATAAGAGTTTTAACAACCGATAAAGCATCGGCAAAAGCCACGGAGCCCAATTCAAAACCGGTGGGGTTGGTGGAGGTTTGGAGATTTTTATCTACGCTGGCTGTATTGGAAAATCCTGTTCCCTGTTGAATAAAAGATACCCCTTCGTTTATTCCCCTAATAGCTAAATTTTCCTTCAACGCCGGTAAGCCCGACAAGGGAGGATTATTTTGTGTTCTCTGTTTATGAAAAAATTCTCTAAATCTTTGCCAACCTCCAGTTTCTTCCGCCAATTGAGGATTATATTTTCGCACAAATTGAAATAATTTCTGTGCTTCTCTGTCTAATAAATTAATAACATCAAAAGTTTTTTCTCCTTTTGATCCTTCGTATCTACTATCTATTTCTAAAAAAACTCCTTTAAAATTTTCTTTAACCAATTCTTTCATCAAACGATCATAATGTTCATTTTTTGACATCATACTAGACCAACAAGCTTGCAAAGAATCTCCATATTTTTCCCGGCAAACAGTCTCAATAGCAACATATTTTACATTTTGATAAATTTGTGCCAAACCAAAATCTTGGAAACGACTATCACCAAAATTTTTTTGCCATCTGTCATTATGAAAATATCCTTTGTTGATACTAATATATCCTCCCGGTAAATGTTGTATTTCCAAATTGGTATTTATATAGTTCTGATACAAAAATAGCATTCTCCCTTCTATTTTCTCTTCCCCCAAAAATTCATACCCTCTCTTTTTTAATTCCAATTCCAACTCTAAAATACGAAAAACTTCCAAGGAATCCTTTAATAACTGTTCCGCTTTTTTTCTTCCGGCTTCACTTAAATTTTCTTGTTTCAATTTTTCTTTTATATCTTCCACCTTTGTTTTGTATGTGGCTAAATCTTCTTTGGTTTGCTTAATGACTTCATCTATTTCTCCCACATATTTGGCCAAAAGGTTTTTAGTGGTAATATGTCCTTTTTTATTTAATTTTTTTACAATATACCTCTGATTGGTAAACATTTCCGCCATCAATTTATCCAAGGCCGGAGAAATTCTTTTTTCTTCTCCGTTCTCCAGGTAAGTAACAATCCCGGAAAAACTGCCTTGAGGGATATCCAAAACTTCCTTGGCAAGAGCGGTAGCTATTTTGGTGATAAAGTTTTTTCCTTCCCGCTTTCGGTCCATATTTTCAACCCAAGCTTCCGAGCTGACGGTTGGTCGTTCTTCTATAGATGATGGTTGTTCAGACATAGTTTTATGGTGTTGGGAAAAATGATTATTTTCCCGTAATTTAATTCAAAAAACACTTCTTTAATGGGTATTACAAAACAGCATTGTAAAACATTCCAATTTTTTCCATCACTTTATCTTTTACCGCCTCGCGAGCAACAGCTATCGCCTTACGAGGATCGGTGAAATCACATTTCGGCATTATATGACTACAAGTGGCATTTATAAAAGCTAAACGCAAATCCGTGTCAACATTAAAACAAACCACTCCGCGAGCAACGGCTTCTTTAACTTTCTCTTTTCCCCA
>CAZYIR010000068.1:0-8017 GCA_964647165.1 uncultured Candidatus Peribacteria bacterium | reverse complement strand
CAAGTTGTTTTTTATGTTTATTCGAAATTTGATTATTTAAAAGATGACAATCGTTGGACAACCATGTATTCACGACTATCTGAATCTGAACAAAATAAACTTGAGCCAATTCTTTACGGAGAATATGCTTCTCGCGAATATATTTTACCGCGATTTATTGGAATTTTCTTTAATTTGGATAACAAATTACCAGCAAACCCGCACTTACGCAACGCTCTCAAGTTATCATTAGATAAAGATAATCTACTAAATAAAGAACAAGATTGGACAAAAGTTGATTCTGTTTTTTTCTTTGAAGGAATTGCCGGCTGGCAAGAAAAAAATTTCGCGGAAGCACGGCGTATTCTACGCGATAAAGGTTTTAAATATGATAAGAATAAGGAAATTAGGATTTATAAAAACAAACCGGTTAGATTAAAAATGATTACTTCAACCGCACCGGCAGTTTATTCAAGATTAGCACAAAATATCGCGCGAATTTGGGAAAAGGAATTGGATATTACAATAGAATTAGAGGTTTTAAGTCCCGCGAAATTTCAAGAAGCTTTACAAAAACGCGATTATGATTTGGTTTTCTTTGGACAAAATTTTTCAGAGAATCCCGATGTTTTGTCCGTTTGGCATTCTTCACAAAGTGGCAAATTAAATCTCGCGAATTTAACTAATCCCGATGTTGATTTTTTAATCGAAGAGACCTTGTTTACTGGAACTGTTTCTGATTTATTAACTTTGAATCAAAAACTGGACGAAATCAATCCTGTTATTCCGTTAGCTACTCCCAAATATCATCTTTTGATTAAACGCGATTTATTAGGATTTTCCAAGACATTTGGAAAAATCCGCCAACACGCTGAACGATTTTTTGGAATTGAAAAATGGCATTTTGAACAACAACGCGACTGGAACTGGCCAAAATATAAATCAAAATTCGCGGGATATTTTTCTTGGCTGTTTGGAAATGAACAAGAATTAAAACCGGATTTTCGCGAAGAACTTCCATCCGAATTACAGAAAAATGAAGAACAGAAAACTAAATAAGACAATTCTACAAAATATGGAGCAGATTAATGCTGCTCAAAATCGCGCGAAATCTGCGCCTATCCTCGCTCTTGATTATGGAGAAAAAATGTCTGGTCTGGCTTGGTCGCCGGATGGAATTGTGGTTTTTCCATTAAAAGTTTTAGAAACAAATCCCCGCGAAAATTTAAGAAAAACTATTAAACAAATTTATGAAGAAAAAAATTGCCAACAACTGGTAATTGGTCTGCCAATCTCTGGTGACGGCACGGAAAATAGTATTTGCCAAAAAATAAAAAAATTCGCGGAAACTTTAAATATAAAAAACATTAAATTTGTGAACGAACGAAATTCCTCTCAGGAAACATTTTTTCGCGGGAAATCGAATCAACCAAAACCGCGAATTGATGATTTGGCAGCAGCGCGAATTTTAGAGTATTGGCTGGAGAGTTAATTATCCAATAACTTTCACTTCATCAATATATTTTTCCGCGATTTTTTTCAGTTCCGCCAGTTTTTCAACTGTTAAGCTGTGAAATCCCGCGAATTTTTTGTCCAAAGTATAATCTGGACGGAAATTTTGCAGGGTATAACGACGACAACCTGACACGATTCTTGCGATTTTTTCGATAATTTCGGGCGTGTGGTATTCCGCGATAACTGTTGTCCGAAACTCATAATCTGCACCGGAATTTCGAATTAAATCGATTGATTCTGTAAAAATTTTCGCGGAAAACGGAGCGTTGGTAATTTTGTCATAAATATCCAGCGGATACTTAATATCCATCGCGTAATAATCGACTAAATCTCGCGAAATTAGCTCTTTCAACATTTCAGGATTAGTTCCGTTGGTATCCAGTTTTACAAGCAAGCCCATCGCCTTAATTTTCGCGATAAACTCGACTAAATCCGGCTGCAAAGTCGGTTCTCCACCAGTAATTGCCACTCCGTCTAGAAAATTTTCGCCACCGCCTTGCGGGGCACAGCGGGATTTTAGAAAGTTAAAAAACTTCTCTTCAGGAATCAAATCATGTTGATTTTTCTTAATTAATTCCGGTAAAACCAACTCAGGATTATGACAATATCCGCAACGAAAATTGCAACCAACTGTAAAAACTGTAGTCGCCACTTTTCCTGGAAAATCCAGCAAAGTCAGAGTTTGTATTCCGCCGATTAGCATTTTATGTTTTTTAAAAAATGTCTTATTTCCCTTCCCTCATAGGAGAGAAGTAGAAAGTGAGATGGCTTAAGAAATTTGTTTCAAAAAATCCTCCACCTCGTAAATCTCCGATCCGCGAAAAACCTCTTTTCCGTTATCAAAAATTAGCAAAACCGGCGCGACCGTTACACCATATTTTTGGACTTCTTCCATGAAATTAGGTTTCGTTTCATCCAAAATTTCTCCCGAAAATCCCGCGAAATTTTCGCGGACGAATTCCTTCATCGCCGGGCATTTTGGACAGCTGGTTGTTGTTAGTAGTAGATAGTTCATTTTATTTGATTATTGTTTTCTAATTTTTTCCACCCACTCAAAAAATAACCTTAAAAATTCTTTTCTTTTTACTTTCATTTCATCTGAAAGTTCATTAATTAACTCTTTCTTTTTTTCATCAATATCAACATCATCCCACCTTCTAATTGGGTTTACACTGATAAATGAAGTTTTTCCATCCCAGTCTTCTGGAAAAGAAGCAAATCCATAATCTTTTAAGTTTCTATCAAATGTGATGTCAACATCTATCCATTTTCCTTCTGATAAAAGTTTTACAAAATTATGTCCATGTTCCCATTCTCCAGAATCAAGAATTTTTTGTAAATCTATTGGAAAATTTTTTAATTTTTTATCACTCCAATGAAAAGTACATAAAACTGATTTATTTGGAATGCCTAGTTCATTTAGGCAAGATTGTAATAATTTATGTTTCCCTGTACATGTCCCTTTATTTTTTTTCACTACCTCATCAATTTTTCGCGCTTCACCCCAAGGAATATTTGCAATTAATTGAACTATATATTTTAGTTTTTCTATAGTATTAGGAATTTCATAAACACCATTTTCTTCTAAATATTTTTTAATTATAATGGTATCTTTATTTGAACATATCATTTTTTCCATATTTTTAATCATCTTAATATTTATCACAAAACTTAGAATTCATTGTACAATTTTCCGCGAAATGTTCACGAGAATAATGTTCAGACTTTTTCCCGGTGTTAAATTGGGAAACTGGACGATGATAACCCATAACACGTGTCCAAATCTCACATTTTTGCCGTTTGGAATTTTTTTCGCGAGATTTTGCCGGAGCCGGAGATGTTTTTGTCATTTTATATATTGGTTAATAAATATTTCCTTTGTTTGTAGAGATAGGTCGCGACCTGTCCTTTAAATTACGAATTATGCGAACAAGTCTGACAAGTTTTTGAAATCGACTTTTGTCTCCGTGAATCATATTTTTCGCGAGTTTCTATGTCTTCTGTTTCTTCTAAACCTAATTCCGCATCACATTTCGGGCAATAATCGTGTTCTCCCGCGAGATATCCATGTTTCGGACAGATTGAAAAAGTTGGTGTAATTGTGATATACGGAATATGAAACTGCGTCAGAATTTTTTTAACCAATTGTTTACAAGATTCCGCATCAGAAATTCGTTCACCCATATACACATGAAAAACGGTTCCTCCCGTGTATTTTCCCTGTAATTTTTCCTGTAATTGCAAAGCCTCAAAAGCGTCATCAGAAAACTCCACCGGTAATTGCGAAGAATTTGAATAATACGGTGCCTCAGGAGTTCCCGCTTGAAAAATTCGCGGAAACCGTTTCTTGTCCTCTCGTGCAAATCGATAAGTTGTCCCCTCAGCAGGTGTTGCTTCCAAATTATAAAGATTTCCAGTTTCTTCCTGAAACTCAACCAGTTTTTCACGCATAAAATCCAAAACTTTTTCCGCGAAATTTTGTCCCCATTCGTCTGTAATATCGTGCTTATCGTCAGTAAAATTTCGAATCGCCTCATTCATTCCGTTTAGACCGATAGTAGAAAAATGATTATTTAAATGCCCCAAATATCTTTTGGTATAAGGGAAAAGCCCACGATCCATCCATTTCTGAATTTCTTTGCGTTTAATTTCCAGCGAAGTTTTTGCCAAAAACATCAAATGCTCAATTCTCGCGAAAAATTTTTCTTCATCATCTTTAAATTGATAACCAATTCGTGGAAGAGAAATCGTTACAACTCCAATTGAACCAGTCATTTCCGCTGACCCAAAAAGACCTCCACCTCGCGCGAGAAGTTCTTTTAAATCCAATTGTAAACGACAACACATCGAACGAACTTGCCCTGGATCCAAATCCGAATTTAAGAAATTTTGGAAATAAGGCATCCCATATTTCGCGGTCATTTCAAAAAGTGGTTCTGTGTTTGGATTTTCCCAGTCAAAATCCGGTGTAATGTTATAAGTTGGAATCGGAAAAGTAAATACGCGTCCTTTAGCATCTCCATGCGTCATCACTTCAATAAAAGCTCTGTTAACAATATCTCTTTCTTTTTGTAGTTCACCAAAAGTATATTCAAACGGTTTTCCACCAAGTAAAAGTCGCTTATTTTTCAAATCTTCTGGACAAGTCCAATCTAAAGTAATATTTGTAAAAGGAGTTTGAGTTCCCCAACGACTAGGCACATTAAGATTAAAAACAAACGACTGCATGTTTTGCAAAACATAGTCATAAGTTTTTTTATCAACCAGTTCCGCTAATTTTTTCGCGGAAATTTGAGGATTAATTTCTTTAATTTCTGCTTCAATTTCCAATTCATATTTTTTTACAAATGGTGCCATATAAGTATCAAAAGAAGAAAACGCCTGTGCTCCCGCCCATTCATTTTGTAAAGTTCCCAAAAAATTCACCATTTGCGAAACTGCTGTGGATAAATGTTTCGGCGGTGCCGATTCAATTTTATCAACAACTCCGTTAAACCCTTCTTCAAGTAAGGCACGCAAAGACCACCCCGCACAATATCCCGCGAACATATCCAAATCGTGGATATGATAATCACCATTTCGATGAGCTTCTCCCACTTCTCGCGGATAAATATGTGACAACCAGTAATTTGCGGTCACTTTTCCCGAAGTGTTTAAAATCATTCCTCCCAGCGAATACCCCTGATTAGAATTGGCATTCACCCTCCAATCAAGTTTATTTAAATACTCAGAAATTGTATTTTCTACATTTACCACAACTTGTTTATCAGCCCGTGATTCCGCTCTTTTTTCGCGGTAAAGCATATATGATTTAACTGTTTGATAATGTCCTTCTTCGGTCAAAACTTTTTCAACCACATCTTGAATTTCTTCAACAGTGGGAATTTTTCCCGCGAATTTTTGATCAAGAACTTGCACAATTTTATCTGTTAAATCATGTGACATTTGCTCGTTTTTTCCTCCAATCGCTTGGGCAGCCGACCAAATTGCTTTTTGAATTTTTTGCGGATCAAAGTCCACAATCTCTCCTGTTCGCTTTTGTACCTTGAAAATCATATTTTTTGTTATTTTTAAGAAAAACACTATATCTTGTGTTGGAAGCAAATTTTAAATTCAATATATGGTGACAGTCAAGAAAATTACTCAAAAATGACTAGGCAAATCTCGCGAAATATTTCAAAAGAATATTGAACAAAAAAATAGCACACAAAGAAAAACCACTTCCCCGCTTTTAGAAAAAAAAATTCGCGGAAATTTCTTTTAATCTCTTGAATTCTTTTTCTCTTTCTTTATACTTAAATTATGAGTAAAGGAATAATTGACAACATTTTGACTCGCGGAGTGGCGGAAGTTTTACCAAAACCTGAAAAACTCGCGAAATTAATGAGTGAACGAAAAATTCGTGTTTATTTGGGAATTGACCCAACTGGTTCATTACTAACTCTTGGACATGCAGTGGTTTTAAAAAAACTACAAGAATTCGCGGATTTGGGACACGATGTAATTTTGTTAATTGGAAACGGAACGGTGCGAATTGGTGACCCAACCGGAAAAGATACAACTCGACCGGTTTTGACAGATGAAGAAATCCGCGAAAATTTCAAAAACTGGAAAGAACAAGCTTCCAAAGTTTTAGATTTTTCAAAAATTACGATTAAATATAATGGCGACTGGTTGGATAAACTTTCACTGACAGACATTATCAAATTGATGGCAACAGTAACTGTGCCTCAACTTATGGAACGCGATATGTTTCAGGAACGGCTAAAAAAAGGGGGAACTGTTCACGGACACGAAATTCTTTATCCTCTGCTTCAAGGTTACGATTCTGTTGCGATGGAAGTTGATTTGGAGATAGGAGGAACTGATCAGACTTTTAATATGTTGATGGGGCGCGAACTTTTACGAAAATACAAAAATAAAGAAAAATTTATACTTTCCACACCTATTATAAACGGAACAGACGGACGAAAAATGTCTAAATCTTACGGTAATTTTGTAGCGCTAAATGCCAAACCAAATGAAATGTTTGGTAAATTAATGTCCGTTAAAGATGAAGAAATGGAGCAATATTTTGAAATTTTCACGGATTTAGAATCCCGCGAATTTTTAGAAATGATAAAAAACAGTCCCCGCGACGCCAAAGTATTATTAGCCAAAACTATTGTGTCGTGGCTACATACACCAGAAGACGCGGAAAAAGCGTATCAAGATTTTCAAACTAAGTTTGTGAAAAAAGAAATTCCTGACGAAATGCCTGAATTTAAAATTTCGCGGGAAATTGGAATTTTGGATTTAATTTCTAAAACTTGTAATTTCGCAAAATCCAATGGTGAAGCGCGTCGTCTAATTGTGCAAGGAGCAGTTAGTTTAGATGGGGAAAAAGTTTCTGATCCAAATTTTGTTGTGCAAATTCCCGCAAAAAAATCAGTTTTAAAGGTCGGAAAACGGAAATTTGCAAGAATTTCACCACTTTAAAAATAAATCCTGACTTGGTGTAGAACAAAAAACAAGTCTAATTCTGGACTTAAGTTTTTAAATAAAATTTTCGCGAAATTTTAGTTGAAAATCTATCTTTTTTGTGATACAATTTCCTGAACACTTAAAAAACAAAAACAGATGACCGAACAAGAAATATTACATAAACTACACGAAGCACTTCTTTCCGCGAAAAATTCTTTCGAAGCAGCTGAAAAATGGGTTGCCGTCTTAGCGGAAGAAAAAAATCTGGAACTAGATAAGGTAAAAGTTCGCGCTAAAGAAAAAGTAATTTCTGCAAACGAAGAAAATATTATTGAAGGAGTTTTTGATGGACAAAATATGATTGACGACAAAAATGATGTTTATCCTGTTCCCGCGAATTATGCATCTAAATCTAAATTGGTTGAAGGAGATCGCTTAAAACTCACTATTCAAGCTGACGGTTCGTTTCTTTATAAACAAATTGAATTAATTCCGCGAAAATTACTGGTTGGAAAATTGATTTTAGACGGAAACCAATATCAAGTTTTAACAGAAAAAAAGGCTTACAATGTTTTATATGCCTCTGTTACATTTTTTAAATGTAAAGTTGGTGACAAAATAACAATTATTGTTCCTGAAGATGAACTAAGTACCTGGGCAGCTGTTGAAAATGTAATTCACGAAAAAGAAGTATAATTTCGCGGAACACTCTCTTTGTATTATTGCACGGAAAGTAACCGTAGTAAACGATAAAATAATCTCCCCTTGTTATTTATTTTTCACTAATCTTCCACGAGTTCAACGAAAAAATTGCAAAAACATCTATCATATGATATAATAAAAATGTATTTAATTTAAATTTAAATGTCTCTATTATATAAAGAATACAGACTACCAGTTATTTTTACTTTAGCTGTTCTAGCTAGCTCATGTTCAAAAAATACTGAAACTTTTTCCAACCAACTACAAAAGATAGCTGATTCCTATCAAAAAATTCAAGAAAATCGAAAAAATCCAGAATTTGTTGAAGCTGTAAAATATTTGTTAAAAAAATATAATA
>CAZYIR010000067.1:0-7393 GCA_964647165.1 uncultured Candidatus Peribacteria bacterium | reverse complement strand
TGTAAAAATTCAAATTTTTTTCGCGGGATTTTTTTTATTAGCACGGAAAATAAAAGGGAGATTGCTTCGTCACTTCGTTCCTCGCAATGACGACAGGTAAATTTTTCGCGAAAAAAAAACAAAAACAACCACCGTCATTGCGAGCGGATTTGTTGTTTCCTTTGCTGTTGAGCGTGGCAATCTCCAAAAAATCCGCGAAATTTTTACGCTTTTTTCTTCTTGGAAATCAAATAACTCACATCCTTAACTAAATCGTCATACCAATTTAAAGAAAGTGTTTCAAATTTCAATTTAATCGCGTTATTGGTAATAACCCATTTTTTCGCGGAATTTTGCAATAATCCAAAGATTTGTTCCGGACTGAAATTTTTTCCCATTCGTAAAACTAATTCATAACTACGATGAGAAGATTTATTTATCTTTACTCCTTCCAAATTTGCCTCTCGTAACAACATCTTCATTCTAATTATTTTCGCGAGATTTTCCACCTCTTGAGGAAGTTCACCAAAATCTTCCTTTAAATCTATCATAAATTCGCGTAACTCTTTTTCGTCAACCGAACTAGCAAGTTCCTGATAAGTCTGAATTCTCTCGTTTTCATCTGGAATAAAGTCCACCGGTATATAAGCTGATAAAGGCAATTCCACCGAAATATTTACTTCTTCCTCAATTTCGGTTGAAACTTCCCCACTTCTCATTTCTTCAACTGTTTTATTCAACAAACGAATAAAATGGGAAATCCCCGCCGTTTTTATCGTTCCAGATTGACTGGCTCCTAAAATTTCTCCCGCTCCGCGAATTTCCAGATCTCGCATAGCAATTTGAAATCCTGAACCAAGTTCATTCGCTTCTACAATAGCTCGCAGTCGTTTTTTCGCGGCAAGTTCCAGTTTTTGTCCGTGATATAAAAAATAGGCATAAGATTGAGTACGCGAACGACCAACTCGCCCCCGAAGTTGATATAGTTGTGATAATCCAAATTTTTCGGCTCTATTTACAATCAAAGTATTGGCGTTGGGCAAATCAATACCATTTTCGATGATTGTGGAAGCTATTAAAACATCAGCCTCCCCTTTCTTAAAACTTTTAATTCTCATTTCCAACTCTTCTGGTTTTAATTGACCATGCGCAACGATAAACTTAATTTCAGGCATTAATGAACGCATTTGGTTGGCCATTCCTTCAATTGTTTGAACTTGATTGTGTAAAAAATAAACTTGTCCTCCGCGATTTTTTTCAAAAAGAATTCTTTCGCGTATTAAATTTAAATTATATTTTCGAACTTCTGTAATAACCGGCAAACGACCTGGAGGTGGAGTCGTGATTGTTGAAATGTCTTTCAATTTATTTAAACTCATGTTTAAAGTTCGCGGAATTGGAGTTGCCGTCATTGTCAATAAATCAACTCCTTTCGCGATTTTTCTCAATTTTTCTTTTTGTTTCACTCCAAATCTTTGTTCTTCATCAATCACAACTAATCCCAGTTTTTTAAATTTTATATCATCAGACAAAATTCGATGTGTCCCGATTAAAATATCAATTAATCCAAATTCCAAATCTTTCAAAATTTTATTTTGCTCCGCCTTGCTTTGGAACCGAGACAGTAAAGCAATATTTACCCCATAATTTTTATCTTTAATTCGTTTCATAAAACTTTCATAATGCTGTTCCGCGAGAATTGTAATCGGCGCTAAAATTACCGCTTGCATTCCACTACGAAAAGCTTTAAAGGCTGCACGCATCGCCATTTCTGTTTTTCCAAATCCAACATCTCCACACACTAAGCGGTCCATTGGACGCGAATTTTCCATATCTAATCGAATTTCCTGCCAAGTTTGAGCCTGTCCGGGAGTTAATTCATATGGAAAAGAATCATAAAATTCGCGCATCATTTCGTCATCTGGTTCAAAAGCTACTCCTTTAACCAATTCTCGAGCGGCATAAAGTTTCAATAAATCTTTCGCGATTTTTTCAGCCTCTTGTTTTAATTTAGACTGAACTCGTTGCCAATCGCTTGCTCCCAAACGAGTTAAACGAGGATTTTCCTCTCCGATATATTTAGTTAATTTTTCCGCGGATTCTACTGGAACAAACAATTTATCATTTTCCGCATAAGCTAATTTTAAATATTCTCGTTCGCCCATTTCTTCATTTATATGCCTCCTCTGAGTTCCCTCAAATAAAGCGATTCCATGATCATTATGAACTACATAATTCCCCGGCTTTAAACTTAAAATTAAATCCGTATTCATTCCAGAAATAGCTTTTTTCTGACGAGAAGTTCGTCGAAACTGAAAAATTTCGCGGTCGGTCAATAAAATAATTTTTTGATCATTGTTTTGAAAAGAATGCGGAATAAAATCCTTTTTTTCCAAACTGATAATTTTCACTGTGGACGGAGTCTTATCTTGAAGTTTTTCTGTCCACATAATTTCATTTTCCGCGAAAATATTTTCAATTTGTTCCATTTTTTTTGTCACTACGACAACTTCAAACTGTCTTCTTAGCCTCTCTTTTACATCCACTACAAAATCCGGAATTGTATAAAATGGTAAAACCGAAAAAAAGTTTAAATGAAAAAAGTTCTCCTCTTCTTTAGGAAAAGTGGTGAATTTTAAAACTGGAAAATTCGCGGGGATTTTCACTTCTTCATCTAAATCATCAGAAATAAATAAGGTGTCTGTTTCTTGGGGGAATAAATCAAAAAAACCACATTCACAACTGATTTTATAATTTAAACTACTGGCTGGCGCGAATTTTTGTGGATAAATATCTATTTTTTCTAAATTTTCTAAGTTTGAACTATATTGTTGTTCAATAGTCTCTATTTTTTCAATTAAATCATCATAAAGTTCTATACGAACACATTCATCAGAATTCGCGGGAAAAATAAATAAATTCTCTCCCCGCCGAACAAATTCTCCCGGCTGTAAAATATTATCAAGTGCTGATGAATAACCGAGTTCTTCCAATTTTTCAAAAACTTGAAAAATCTGAATTTTAGCTCCAACTTTCAATTCAATTTTGTCTTTTTCCAAAGATTCAAATGAAGGAAATTTTTGGGACAAAATATGATTAATATCTTCAAATAATAAAACTGTTGGATGTTTGTGTTCTAATAATTTTCGCAATTTATATAAATTTCGCGGAGTAATATCAGGCGGTACAATTAAATTATTTCCGTCAATCATTAAATTGGCAACCGCGTGAATAGCGTCTGCTCGCTCCTCTGTCGAAGCCCAAATAACATTATTAAATTGGCTTTTCTTTAAAATTTTCTCAATTAAAAAACTTTTTGCCGTAGAATTTGCCAGATTCACAAAAGTTAATTGACCGGTTTCTTCCAGGACCTTAAGTGGTTCCGCAAGTTCCAACTGAAATGGAAGATTAGTAAGCTTCATAATTCCTAAATAAAAATAAAACACAAACTAGAATTTTCTAGCAAAAACAAAAATCGAACGATTTTTTTCGAACTCAAGAAATCAAGCATAAATAATAATTTCCCGTACATTTAAAAAATAATTAAACGCCCCAAAAGCGCTTTTCATTACGAGTATTCTAGTAGAGTTTTTTTTAAAAGCAAATTTTTCGCGAAAATTTTCTTTATCTTTATTTCGCTAAAAATCTGAATCTTTTACTTATACTTTTTGAAAAACTAGATAACTTTCCAAACCTTTATCTGATATTTTTCCGCGAAATTTTCAACTTTCTGTGAATAAGGTTTACCAAGAGTAAAGGTGTTTTTTGCGCCACAGAAATGATTGGCGAGGATTAAAAAATGAAGTCGTTGCCCAATTGCCATCCTTGCTCGTTGAAAAAGTTTAAAAGTTTCTTCAACGGTGTCTGGGAAAATTATTTGCCCTTTAAAATTTCGCGGAACATATTTCGCGTCTAAAGGATCAAAACAAATAAAAGCCGCCGCCGTTCCTTGTGGTAAATTTTCTGGCGTACATAAATCAGAAAATTTCGCGGAATTTTCGCGACAAGCATTTATAAGAACAAGATTTTTTCTAGTTTGAATTTTGGGGAGTTCCAACTCAGTGGAATTTAAAAACTTTTCAACTCTATCACTGTCTTCCACGGCTTCTATGTGTAAATTTTGTAGAAAACCCCGCGAAATTTCATCGCGAACACTTATTTTGTTCGAATGCTTAAAAACCTGCTTAATTATTGCTTTTTTGAGCAAACAGGAAGTTTTATCAATTCCTTGGTGTTCAAAAATTATTTCCGCACTTGGAAAATATTTTCTCAACCACCAAACGGTAATTCCCCAAATAATGTAAGCTCGTAATTTTATCGCCAGCAGTCCACCACCCGGAAAGATTATTTTATCAATTTTGAGATTTTTATAAATTTCGCGGGATTTTGGAAAAAACATAAATTTCAAAAAACTACGGATTCCCGTTGGGAAGGGAGGAATAAAAACAACCCTCTCTAACTCCGCCTTATCAGCGGAAGAACTTTGTAGAAATCTCCGCGAAAAATCAATGTCAGCAGTCATTACGACCGCTTCAGGATATTTTTGCAGCGCCGTCCACAAGATTATTTCATCACCCACATTTCGTGAACCAAAATTCCCAACCAGTAAAACTTTTTTCATTTTTTTAATTCTAAACTAATTATTAAAATCCCGCGAAATTTTACTCTACTTCGCGAAAAACTTCTTTTTGACAGGCAAACTGATCGAGAAATTCTTCATGATGCGGTGTAAACCTTTGTGATTGGAAAATTTTTATTAACTCCAATTTCTGCGAATCAACGGGCTGATCGCATTGACAGATTTCGTTTTCACAAAAAGTCCGATGAATATTAAAAGTAAATTTTTTCGCGGAAGTTTCTGGTAATAGTTCTTGAATAATCGCGTGATCAACATTGTTATCATACGGCCCAGTGTAATAAATTTCATCTGGCTGAATTCTTTCAATCAATCTTCTTAAAGCTCGTTGTAAAGAATCCCGCGAATATTTTATATTGGGGAAATAACTCGTGCGATAAGTTTTAGTTCGTTTGGTAAAAGGACTTTGCAGGCTTTCTTTCGCTGGTAATTTGTCAGATAATCCGTCTGGAAAACCAAGAAAATATAAATCGGAATTCCTTAATCCTAATTTTCGCGTCGCCTCTTGTGATTCCAAAATTCGGCGTTTTCCATAAAACTCAGCTTCTTGTGGTGAAACATCCCCCAAAGCATCACCATTAGTGAGATAAATGATTTTAATTTTTTCGCGGGATTTTAGTTTTTCGGTAATTAAATTGGCTGTTCCCAAAATCTCATCATCAGGATGTGGCGCGATTATTAAAGTCGTTTTTTGAGTTCCTCTTTTGGCAAACTTTGGATTAAAATTCCGCGAAATTTTCGAAACATCCTTTATTGAAGATGAATTTATAGAAGATTTTGGTTTGGCAAGGTGACGAAAAAAATCACGATTTCGTTCTTTTAAAGTTTTTTCCGCGAAATTTTTCTGTTTTTTCCAATTAACGAAATTTCGTAAAGTTTGTTCCGTGCGAACTTCCGGACGAAAAATTATTTCGCGCGGATTATAAGTGAGCGCTTTTTGTAGAAAGATTGCTGACAGAAACATTTGGTTCATCGGGGCGTAGTTTGCCAAAATTTCGCGGAAATTCAAATGTTTTAATTTCGTGTAAACAATTTCCATTTATTTTCGCGAAATTTCAAACGAAATCCACCAGTTTTAGCTGTAGAAATTAAAGGAATGTTTTTTTCGCGGGAATTTGCCTGCGTTTTTTTACTTGGAGCGCGATTAGCAACATAAATGATTCCTTGTTTGGGATTTGGTAGAAAATTTAGAACAAGATTGTTGTTCAAGATTAGCCAATCAACTTTCAACGCGACAGATGATTTAATCAATTTTTCGCGGTCTGTGTCATCGTAATTTCCCGCGAAAAAAAGAAAGGTATTGTCTTTAAATTTCGCATACACAATATTCCGCGAAATTTTTTGCCAACTTAAATTTCCGTCTAGATATTCCTTGTTTTCTTCTAAATTAAAAATATCTGTGATTTTTTCGCGGGAAAAATAAGACGAAATATTTTCTCGCAAATCCTCTGCACCCAGTGATTTTACATTTCCGTATCCCCAGATTTTACCGCTTTCAGATTGAATTAAGAGATAATCTTTTTCCGCGAAAATTTGAAAACTCCGCGAATTTTCTGTCCAATATTCTCGTCCGAGAAAAATTGTTATTAAAACAAGAAAAATTAAGAAAAAATACTTTTTCATCGGCTTTATTTTAGCATATTAAATGAAAAATTTCGCGGAAAACAATATTTCTTCTTAAAAAATTTTAAATAAAAAAGAAAATTGACCAGTTAGAAAAAAACTCATACAATTCGCGCGGTTTGACCTCAAAATTTCGCGAAATTTTATCGGAGAGTTGCCGGAGCGGTCGAACGGGGCACCCTGCTAAGGTGTTGTACTCGCAAGGGTACCGAGGGTTCGAATCCCTCACTCTCCGCCATTTTTTAGATTAACTGTTTTTTATTTTTGCTTTTTAAAAAACACTTTCAACCTTGTTTTCCTGCAAGTTTTCTGGTATAATTCTTAGATTTCATAAAAAACACACATGAAAAATCTAATGAAAACAGCCTCAGCACAAAATTTCGCGGGATTTATTTTTCAAGAAAAACCAAATGATTCTATTCCTGAAGTAGATGTTTCGTGGGATTTACAAAAACTAAAGAACGGAGTTGAACAGCAAAAAACAGAAATTAAACCGCTTCCAAAAGAAACTTTGGGGTTTGTGATTGCGTTTTTAGAAACTCAGGGGGAAAATGATAAACGAGCAATTCGTTTTGAATTAAATTACGATAATACAATATGTCATATTGATTTGATTGAAGCCAGCGAATATATGAAAAAAATACAAAAAATAGAAGGCAATTATATTTATATTTATAACGAAAATAATTCGTATATATCTAATTTGGAGGGAGAAATAATGATTCCCAACAACGGAAAAATTCGCAGTCTTATAATTGAAGGTAAAAAAAACGGAAAAACAAAAGAAGAAGTCTTAAACGAATATAAAAGAAAAGGACAACAATACATCAATAATGTTTTTATAACATTGGCAAATTACTACTAAATTCCCGCGAAATTTCCCCTGATAAGGGGATTAAGGGGTTAACTTCTCAATCGGCGCAACCGTCGCCGAGATTTTCTTTAAACCAATTCCCGGAAATGCAACTGTCAAAGTATCTCCGTTAACCATCACCACAGTTCCTTCGCCAAAACTCGCGTGAGAAATTTTGTCAGAAGTTTTGTATCCGGTTTCGTTTTCAGTAACACCAAAAAGAGCTTCTTTGCGTGTTTTTGGCGCGTTAAAGACGCCCAAATGAGGTGTCTTTGCAGATTTTGAAAATTTCGCGGAATTTT
>CAZYIR010000066.1:0-4983 GCA_964647165.1 uncultured Candidatus Peribacteria bacterium | reverse complement strand
CACAAACTCCTTCAGACGTAAAAACGTTAGCAATAGGAACTGAGGATGTAAGAGAGAGTTTAGGAGATTTTTATAGTGAAGGGGGTCCTAAAATAGGGCAATGGTTTGTACCAAATGGCAAAGACCCTAATAGAGATCCTTATTGGGAATATCCATTTGGTGAATCTGCAAGGATTAATGGAGTAGGGTATGAAAAAGTTGAAAAAATAGAAATAATAATTAAAGAAAAATAATAGAAAATTTCGCGGGATTTTGGTTTTTCTTCGCGAAAATTTTGACTTCATCATCTTTATTCATTTAGAATTTGCATGATGAAAATACAGATATCACAGTTCGATTTATTAGAAAGCCTAAAAATAGTTTCCAGAGCAGTTTCTGGAGCAAATACTTTGCCGGTTTTGGGAAACATCTTAATTAAAGCCGAAGGTAAAAAAGTTTATTTTGCGGCAACTAATTTGGAACTTTCAATTACGACTTCCAGCGAAGCTGTTATCAAAAACGAAGGTTCAATTACAGTTCCCGCGAAAATTTTAACTTCTTATACTTCTCTCCTTAAAAAAGATGAAGATGTTGAGTTGACCGTGTCAGACGGAACAACTTTGGAAGTAAAATCAAAAACTTCAAAAACTAAAATTAAAGGAATTTCCGCTGACGAATTTCCGGCAATTACAACTGTTGAAGCTGGAACGAAGTTAACTTTGAAAGCATCAGATTTTCGCGAAGCGGTTCACCAAGTTGCGTTTGCAGCGCAAGAAAATTCTTCTCGCCCTATTTTGGCGGGAGTTTATTTTTCCACAGACAAAGACAAGCTGACAGTGGCTGCGACTGATTCTTACCGATTATCAGAAAAAGTCTTAAATTTCGCGGAAAATGTTGAAAAAACAGTATGCGTAATTCCCGTTCGTGCAGTTTCAGAAGCTGATCGTTTAGCTAGTGGAGGTGATGAAGTGCAACTTACAATCGCGGAAAATCAAGTAATGTTTACTGTGGGAAATACTAAACTTACTTCACGCCTAATTGACGGACAATTTCCAGACTATAAACAAATAATTCCACAAAGTGCATTGACGAAAATCGAAATTTCGAAAGATGAATTTGAATTAGCTGTTCGTCGTGTTTCAATTTTCGCGCGACAAAATAATCAACATATGAAGTTAGAGGTTCAAGGAGATGGAAACTTACTTGTTTCAACAGATGCGACAGAGATTGGTGAGGACAAAACAACAATTCCGGTAAAGGTTGATGGAAGTTCCAATGCTATCGCTTTAAATGCGGATTATGTTTTGGATGTTCTAGGAGCTTTAGCGAAAGAAGAAAAAGTTGTTTTGGAACTAGATAGTAAAATGGCGCCGGCAGTTTTCAAAGGTATAAAAACAAAAGGATTTGTGCATTTGATTATGCCGTTGAAAATGTAGATGATTTAAACTTTTTTTTCGCGGAACAAATTAATAATACTTGTATTTGTGCGCTTTTTTAGGTATAATTCTCAGATTAATTAAAAAACAATCTGATGACTTGGGGAGATTTTTCCGCGAAAAATGTAGAAGTTTATGCTCCTAGTTTTAATGATAAACAGGAAAGAACAACCTCTCGCGAAAAATTATTAAATACGGAAAAATTACCAAGAATTGATACAGTTGATTTTACTTTGGAGGAGTTTTTTTCTCATTTGGAAAAAGTCGCGGAAAAAAACATTAGTGAAGCTCAAAATATGGCGCAAGCTTTTATTTTGAAAACGGAATATTTTGCAAAAATCGCGGGAATTAATCCGTCAATGTTGAATTTCGTTGTTCAGGAAGCCCAAATTTTATTTAAAAATTATTTTGCCAGTTTGGAAGCAGCCAACAAAAAATTAATGGAGTTGGAACGACAACAAAGTAATTTAAAAAAAGAGCTTTTGGCAACTGAAACTGAGGCGGAATTTTACCAATTACAAAATTATTCGAAAAATGTTCTTTCACAGCTACAAGAAAGTTATCAAAGGATGTCAGAACTTTACCATTTGGCAGAGCAGAAAATAGAAAATCTCTTTCGGAAATATCTTCCGCGAAAAAATAATTTAATAACTTAAAAAATGACAAAATCAAACAAACAGACGCGAAAAATCTTTCAAGAATTATTGCAAACAATGGATTCGGAACAAAAAAATTTAAGAAAAAATTTAAATAAACTGGTTAAAAAATCAGCTGTAGAAGCGGAAAAGTTGATGCGTATTCAAGAAGAAAATGAACTGAAGAAGATGGAGCAAGAATTAATTTCCGATGATAATCAAAAGCAAAAGACCAAGAAAAAAGGATTTTTCGCGAAAATTTTCAGTTGACATGGCGTATTTTATGTATATTTGTATTATGTTTTTATTTTAGTTTGAATTTAAAATGGATGAAATACCTTTTCCAGAAAACGAAATTCCATTTTCAGAATTTGATCCGTTCAAGCTGGAGGAGGAGATAGCAAGTTATTCTCCTGAAGATCCTTTTGAGCAAGAGGATAAGGAGAAGGTTTTTGAGCAGATTTTAAGAAAAATTTTTAAAAGAAGTCCCAATAAAGAACGAAATGTAGTAATGATGAAAATGTATTTTTTTGAAGATAAAACACTTACGGAAATAGCTGAAGAATTTAGAATAAAAGAATTGAGTGTTAGAAAAATTATCGAAAGGGTGGAAACAATTAGAGCTCCCAGTTATATTGAGAAACTGACAGGAGAGGAGAGGCGCAGAATTATGAGCCTAATAAAAGAGTATTGGATGTAATGAAAATTTCGCGGGAAATTATTTTTTTTCAAAAATTTTAATCGGCGGTTTGCCCAAAGTTTCGCGAATTATTTGATTCATTTTCAGAACCGGCACGCCGAGAATGTTACTCCAGTCGCCTTCAATTTTTTCCACCAGAAACTGCGTCGCGCCTTCTACAGCAATTCCACCAGCTTTGCCTTGCCAATCATTATAACTCAAGAAATCGCGAATTTGGCAGTTTGTTGTGTCAGCTTTGAAATGAATGTAGGAAACTTCGTAATCAGTTGCTTGAAAGAATTTTCCGCGAAATTTTCCAATTATTGAAACTCCGGAAAATAGACTGACTCGTTTTCCGCGAAATTTTTGAAAAGTTTCTAAAGCAGATTTTTTAGTTTTTAGTTTTCCAATTATTTCTCCGTCTAATTCTACTAATGAATCAAATCCCAGCACTATGAAATTGTTTTCTTGTTCAAATTTTTTATACACAGATTTAGCTTTTCCCTCCGCTAAATATTTAACCAGTTCTTTAGTCGAAAATTTCGCGGGATTTTTTTCATCAAAATTTGACGGAATTACTTCAAATTTTACACCTAAATTTTCAAATATTTTTCGGCGAGTAGGGGAGGCGGAAGCAAGAATTGTACGCATTTTTTTAGATTATCAAACACCTCTTTGATTCTCCTCTTTTTCTAAAGAGGAGAGAAGTGGAATTTTTAAATAAAGATTAGAATTATTCCCAAAATCGCGCAGTACGGGGCAAACCAAATCCAGTTTTTTTCAACTAATTTGGTCATCCATTTTATCGCTAACAGAGAAGCAATAATAGTGACTGCCAATCCCGCGAAATTTTCCATAGAAAACAATAAATCAGTTCCGGCATCTTTCAGCGCTAAAATCATCGCCCCGAGAATTGTCGGAATTGCGAGAAAAAAAGAAATTTTAACTGAATCTTGGCGATTGAGTCCGATTAAAATTAGAAAAGCAACAGTAATTCCGGAGCGGGAAATTCCGGGCAAAACCGCGATGGACTGGATTATTCCGAGGAGTGCGGCGGTTTTCCAAGTGAAGGATTTTTCTGCTGAGTTCGAACTTAATTGTGTTTTGGTTTGAGCTAAGTTCGAATGCCTGAAAAAACTAAATTTTTCCGCGAAAAGAATAATTCCGGCTGTAATTATCAAAGTTATCCCGACTAATTGAAAGGTCATTTCGGGATTCCAAATTTTCCGCAAAAAAATCGCGCCGGGAGCGGTCAATAATGTTGCCAAGATTAATTTCCCGATAAATTCGCGGGAATTTAAATCATTAAAAAATCCGATAGCTAATTTTTTTATATCGCTCCAATAATAAATCAGAATAGCGATTAAACTCCCGAAGTGAAGCAAGATTTCCAAATTTAAGTTTTCTGTCAGTCCGAGCCATTTTTCCGCGAGAAAAAGATGTCCGCTCGATGAAATCGGTAGAAATTCGGTTAATCCTTGTAAAACGCCGAGAATAATTGCTTTAAGTAGATTCATCGCAAGAAAGTTTATTGAATTCTTATCAATAAGTAAAATTCCCGCGAAATTTTATTGCGGAAAAAAAGCATTTCCGTTAAAAATTGGTCAACATGAATTTGGTGACAGAAACAGGTTTAACGAAATTTATTTATTACAGATTAGAGTCTGAGCAAGACAAATATAAAAATGTGGCGGAACAATTAAAAAGCATCTTGTCCAGTCAACAAGGTTCCACTTTGGATTTAAATGAAAATTTCGCGGGAAATGTTTTGAATACGATTGGAAATAGTTCTGTTTCGGAAGCAATTGGTAAATCTCGCGAAATTTTGTCCGGAATAAATAAAGAAAGAGTAATTTCCAACTTGAGTAATCAACAAGAACTTTTTCAAGAAGATATCGATCCGCAAAGAATAGAAGAGTTTTTTCAAAAATATTTGCAACAAAATTCATTAGAAAATTTATCAGATGAAGAGTGGAAACAAGTTATGAGTTCGCTTTCTACAGAAATTAGTGATGTTTATCTGCAAGCCAGTCGGGAATATAAAAAAAATAAATTTTCGCCGGAAATGGTGAATAAATCTTTAAAAGAAATTCTTAAAAACGGACAAGGATTAGAAAAACGCATTTACCAAAAAGGATTACGGTCACCAGACGAAATTTGGAAATTTCTTCGCGAAAATTCGACTGATTTGCCTAGCGAAATCCGAGAGGCCTTTGAAACGGATAATCCTGAGTTAGAGAAATTTATTTTAAAG
>CAZYIR010000065.1:0-3432 GCA_964647165.1 uncultured Candidatus Peribacteria bacterium | reverse complement strand
TCACGCCACGGCGTTTGGCATTGGAATCTCGACCGTTCTTGGAACTACCACCAGCTTTCTTGTGTGCCATTTGTTTAAAATAATTACGGCGCGATGTTAAGAAATACAAAGAAGTTGTCAAATTTTTCGCGGAATTTTTTTAAAATACGAGATAAAATACGAGAACTGAAATATGAAAACTACAAATAAACTTTCCAAATCTCGAAATCTTGTTCAATTATCATCTCGTCATCTTGTAAATATATTTTATTGTCTGGTGATAATTTTATAGGAATTCGCCAAGTTGCTTGTCCGTTTAAATAGATATAATTTCCGCGAATTTCTAAAAAACGATCACGCCAAAAACCGTTGAATTTTTGATTGTCTAAGTCTACAAAACCATTTTTAGAATTAAATTTCTGCCATTTTTTTTCTTTTATATTATAAAAAATCACTTCTTGACTGTCAGCTGAAACGGAAATATTAGCAATCCTTAAGGAATTTATTTCTAAAATTTTAATTTTACGCTGAGTAATAAAATCATAGTAATAAATTTTATTTTTCGCGGGAATGATTATTCCGTTGGAAGTTAATGAAAAATTTTTTTCTAAAAATATTGGTTGAAATTCGTCTTTAATAGTTGTTAGCAGTTGTTCGGAGTTTTTATCTTTGATAAAGATTTTTAATTTTCCACCAAAATATCGCGAAAAAACAGCGAATTTTTCATTTTGGGAAATCAGTACCGGACCGAAAGAATGTAAATTTTCTAGCGAAGAAAAGGCAGTTGAAGTGGGATATAGATTTTTCCGCGAAATTTTTTCCAACCGAGCAACGGGAATCTCTTTCTTTGTTGAAACAGTGATTTTTACTGTTTTCCAAAGAGGAACCTTGCTGACAGAAATTATTTTTTCTTCCACCAGTTTGTTATCTATTTGGGCTAAAAATTTTTTACCGGCTCTGGTTTTTATTCGACAAGGATTTTGCGAGCATTGATATTTTTTTTCGCGTGTTTGGACCAAAAAATTTGTTATTTTTGAATGATTAATAGAAATTTCGACATACCCAAACCATAAAAAATAATAAACCAAAAGCCCTATTCCAAAAGCGCTAATTATAACAACAGAAATTTGTTTATTAGAAACTGTCATATCCAATGTTTTCAATATGTTCGCAGAAAATTTTGCCGTCGTCAATTCTTAAAACTACTGCTTCTACGCGAAAAAATGGAACTTCATCATAATTTTTTTGTTTCAAAAAGAAATCGCGGACGGCCAATTGAATTTTTTGAAACTTGCTTTTTGTAATAGCATCTTTCCCACTTCCAAATCGATTTGATGTTCGGGTTTTAACTTCTATGGCCACCCATTCTTTTTCAGGGCTCATCATCAATAAATCGATTTCACCGCCCTGGGCATGAATATTGTGTTCAATTAACTTGTATTTTTTGTTTATCATTAAAAATTTCGCGGCAATTGCTTCTCCTTTTATGCCTATTTTTTGGAAATATGTTTGTTTATTCATCAGAGAGATTTTATCAAATTTAAAATCTCCGCGAAATTTTTTAATTGTTAAATGTCTGGTAAGTCGTTACTAGTTCTTCATAAGCCCTTTCAAAATCATTTTTATCAACGAGTATTCCAAATTGATATTCTCCAACGAAATAGTCGTCGTGTCCGGATAATCTCACAATATCACCTACTTTTTCTGAGTTAACTTCAACATATATTTCAATTTTATCTTCTTCCCTTTTCCTTAATTCCAGCAAACTCCCATCATCCAAAACCAGCGCAGTTTTCTGGAAATCATCTTGAAGTACTTTACCAAACATTTCGCGAAATTCTTTTATCTTTAGATATACTTCGGCATTTATTTTTAGGGATGATTCATGGTCATAGTTAAGGAAAAGAGGAACATTGTAAAAATATAAACGCACTTCTCGATCGGGATAAGTTATTTGATCATAGGCGAAAATTACTCCTTTTTCACTCATCTTTTTTATAATATCAAAATACTTTACTTTGTCAAACAACTTTATTTAAATTTGTAATTTGCTATTTTTTAACGACAAAATAGACTGACAACGATGTCTACTTATCTTTTTATTCTCGGGAAACACACAAAATTGTCGCGAGCAGAACTTACTCCTTTTATTAATGAAATTCTTTTTGAGCCAGCAGTAAGTTTGCTTTTGGCTGATAATTTGCGGTTTAAAAATCCGCGAAAATTACCCAAAAGTCCCGAACAAATTTTTCTCGACCGACTTGGTGGAACTATCCGTATGGCAAAAGTTATCGGTGAATTCAAATCAAAAAAACAATTGGTTGAATCTATTTTTCAGAACAGTAAACCATCAGAGAACTCTTCAAATATAAAAATCGGAGTTTCTGCTTTTCAAACAGGAAAAGGGTTTTTACCTGAGTTTTTAAAAATGATAAAAAAACATTTTTCCGCGAAAAAAATCCAACTTCGTTTAGAAAACAGTGGAGGGAAAAATATGACCAGTGGGCAAATTTTTGACCGAAAACTTTTAAAAAAAGGAGCGGAATTTATCGTCTGGCAACGAGGAAACAGTTTTTTGCTTTCTAAAACCGTAGCTAATCAAAATTTACGAAATTATGTTTTACGCGATCGTCGAAAACCATTTAGCGACTCAAAAATGGGAATGTTGCCGCCGAAATTGGCTCAAATTTTAATAAATTTGGCAGATTCTGATTTTTCCGCGAAAATTATTGACCCTTTTTGTGGATCGGGAACAATTTGCACAGAAGCTGCCGTTATGGGATTCAAAACTATTGGAAGCGATTTCAATAAAGAATTTTTGGCTGGAGCAAGGAAAAATTTCCATTTTTTCGCGGAAAAATTTCGTTATCCTGTTGATTGGGGAAGGTTTTTCGTTACAGAAGCACAGAATTTTCCTTGGAAGGATTTTCCTAATGAAATTTTGGTAACGGAAGGTTGGTTAGGAGAAAATTTCGCGAAATCTCCAAATCTGGATCAAATAGAAAAAGAAGCCATTAAAGTGGTTAAAATGTGGGAAAAAGTTTTTAAAAACATGCAAGAAGTTGGTCCGCGAAAAATTGTTTTATGTTTACCTTGTTGGAATTTTCGCGGAAAAAACATTTCAATTTCTAAAAAATTATTTGCCAAAATCGAAAAAAGTTCTTACAATCCGCTCGCTCTTTTTGAAAACCAAAAAACTTTTATTTACAAACGCGATAATGCTTTTGTAGCGCGAGAAATATGTGTTTTCGAAAAAACAAACTAATCTCCCGGGTAGCTCAGTGGTAGAGCAATTGGCTGTTAACCAATTGGCCGTCGGTTCGAACCCGACCCCGGGAGCCATTTTTTATTTTTTACGATAAATATTTTTTGAAGTGAAAATAAATAATAAGTTTCAAGTTTTTCCGCGAAAAATTATCTCTTAAATAACAAGTTAAACAACATTTTTATTTA
>CAZYIR010000064.1:0-3393 GCA_964647165.1 uncultured Candidatus Peribacteria bacterium | reverse complement strand
GGAACTTGTCTTAAAGACGATGTTTCAGAGCGTGAGGAAATTGATTTATCTCAAATTTCGCGGACAGATGCTCATACGGTTTCTAAAAAACAAATTGCCAATGTTATTGAAGCTCGTTATCACGAAATATTTTTAATGGCTCGAGATGAGTTGGAAAAAATTGGTCGTGCGGGAATGTTACCAGCGGGAGTTGTCTTATGTGGATCAGCGGTTAAAACACCTGGTGTAGTTGATATGGCCAGAAATGTTTTGGGATTACCGGCACAAATTGGTTTTCCGCGAGAAATTGAAGGAATTGTAGACAGAGTAGATGATCCGGGATTTACAACAACAATCGGTTTATTACATTTTGCTAACAGATATGGCGCTAGCCGTGTTTTTGATTTTGACTTTGGTAAAATGACGGATTCTGTTATTAACTTCTTTAAAAAATTATTACCTTAACTTAATTATTACCCTCTAAACCCTCTAAAAAATGAAAGATTTATTACAAACAGCCATTGAAAATAACAAAAAAAATAAAAATGGGAATTCAGAAAATTTCGCGGGAAATACACAACCTGTTTCACAGCGAATAGATCCTGCTATCAGTCCTGTTGCCAACATCAAAGTAGTTGGAGTTGGCGGTGGGGGATGTAATGCTGTAAACCGAATGGCTAGCTCAGATTTTGCCAATGTGGAATTTGTTGCGGTAAATACAGACGCACAAAGCTTATATCACTCCAAAGCTGAAACAAAAGTTCATATTGGAATGAATTCAACTCGTGGTCTAGGAGCCGGAGCCAATCCGGAAGTGGGAAAAGCAGCCGCTGAAGAATCAATAGAAGAATTGAAATCAGTTTTAAAAGGTGCAGACATGGTTTTTGTCACTTGTGGTTTGGGAGGAGGAACAGGAACAGGAGCAGCACCGGTTGTTGCACAGGTTGCAAAAGAATTGGGAGCGTTGACAGTAGGTGTTGTGACAAAACCGTTTTCTTTTGAGGGACGAGTGAGATCTACAAAAGCAGAAGAAGGACATACCGAACTCGCGAAAAATGTAGATACTTTGATTACAATCCCTAATGATCGAATTCTTTCAATTATTGATCGACAAACTCCAATTACAGACGCATTTAGCGTTGTAGATGAAGTTTTGCGTCAAGGTGTTCAAGGAATCGCTGATTTGATTACTTTACACGGACTTATTAATGTAGATTTCGCGGATGTTCGTTCAATTATGAGCGGTGCTGGAACAGCTCTTATGGGAATTGGTTACGGTGCAGGAGAAAATAGAGCGGTTGATGCGGCTAAAGCGGCAATAGAATCTCCGTTGTTAGAACAATCTATTACAGGTGCCAAAGGAATTCTTTTCAATATTACGGGAGGTTCAGATCTTTCTATGTATGAAGTTGATGAAGCGGCAAAAACAATTACAGAAGCGGCTGATCCCGATGCAAATATTATTTTTGGAGCAGTTATTAATGAAAACTATACTGGTGAAATGAAGATTACAGTAATTGCTACTGGGTTTTCTGGAGAATCAAAGAAAAAACCGGGACATTCTTCATTAATGAGAAAAGCTTTTAGTTTAGAGGGAACTAATGATACAACATCTGATTTGGATACACCGGCTTTTTTACGAAATAAATTGCGATAAAATTTCGCGAAAAAATAAAATATTAAGGACAGATTTTCGGTCTGTCCTTTTTTTTTATCACCCAAAATCCCGCGAAAATTTTCCAAAAATTAATTTTAAATAAACTAAACCGGTTTTAAAGTTGATATTTTTTTACGATTTTCTAAAATTCGCGGGACTGTCTGAGGCAGATTCTTATAACTTTTTAAAATGGCTAACTACAAAAACCTTCCGCATTCCAAAGTTGAATTTTCGCTAGAAATTCAAAAATCAGATTTAGATAAAGCTCAAAAAACCGTAATTCAAAAGTTCAAACAAAATGTTGAAGTAAAAGGTTTTCGAAAAGGTCACGCACCGGACGAGATGGTAATTGCGTCAGTTGGAATGAACGCTATTGTTTCAGAAGCATTTAACCGAGCAATTGATACCAAATACCGCGAATTTATTGTAGCAAATAAACTTTCACCGATTTCTCAGCCAGAAGTTAATATAAACGACAAAAAAGATCCGATTGAAGTAAAAATAAAAGTAGAAGTTTATCCGGAAGTAAAAATTAGAGACTACAAAAAAATGAAAATCGAACTGCCAAAAATAAAAGTGACAGACAAAGAAATTGATGATGTGATAGAGACGATTTTGTCAGATATGAAACTGGGAAAAGAAGTAAAAAGAGCGGCTAAAGCAAAAGATTTGGTAGAAGTAGATTTTCGCGGAAAAGATGACAAAGGGGAAACTATTCCGAACACAGATGCTAAAAATCATAAATTTCGTTTAGGAATGGGTTTTATGTTGGAAGATTTAGAAAAGGGGATTGAAGGAATGAAAGCTGGAGATGAAAAGAAAGATATTAAAGTTAAATTTCCTAAAAATTATCACGCGAAAAATATGGCCGGAAAAACAATTTTATTTGATGTGAAATTACATAAAGTTGAAGAAATTTCCGCGAAAAATATCGATGAAGATACAATTGCCAAAGTGACGGGAAAGAAAAAATCAATCAAAGAATTTCGTCAGGATTTAGAAAAACTTATTACAGATAATAAAACTCGTTCGGAAAGAGAGAAAAAGATGCGCGAATTTGATGAAAAACTCGCGAAAATAGTACAGGTTGATTTGCCTGAATCTTGGGTGGAGGCAGAAGTTAATGCCCAGTTGGCACGATTGAAATCTTCTCCGCAATTTCAGCACGATCCGGAAGCTTTTTGGAAAGGGATTGGAAAAACGGAAGCAGACTTAAAAAAGGAGTTTGTTAAAAGTGGAGAACGAGCTTTAAAAACATATTTGGGGCTCGCGAAAATTTTGGAAAATGAAAAAATAGAATTGAATAAAGATGAATTGAAAGAAGTTGAACACCGTTTAGAACATCAGTTGTCACACCTCAATGATTCTCGCCCAGAAACAAAACAGCGTTTGAGAGACCAAATTATTCAAAACATGAAAATTGACAAATATATCGCGAGTATTACCATTTAATTGTTATGAAAAAAATTTTTTTCGTTCTCGCCGGTTTATTTACCATAATTGCTTTGATTTTGGCTTTTGAAAATATGATGGTAACTTTTGCTGGATTAATTTTCTTTTCTTCAGCCAACACATCAGCGTTTTATCCGATGATTTTGATGTTTATAATCGGAATTTTCGCGGGATTTTTCTTGGCTTTGGCTTTTAAATCCAAAGACGCCGACACCGGAGGAGATGATTTTTAGTCTGGTTTTATAAATATCAATCCAGTTTTACAATAAAAGCACCACTACCGCCTTCTTGAATTTTCGCGGTGG
>CAZYIR010000063.1:0-1726 GCA_964647165.1 uncultured Candidatus Peribacteria bacterium | reverse complement strand
ATCGTCTGGAATGTTTTGGATAGTAGGTGGTTTAAAATCCCGCGAAATTTTGTCTTTCCATTTGTATCCTTTCCTTTCGGATTCTTCTTTAGTTAAGGGAAAATATTCCTGTGCTACTGTTTCGTTATAACAAAATGGACTGAGTTCGATTGGGAAAAATTCTCCCCACTCGCCAGTTTTTTTCATATGCTCAATTATTTTTTCGCGGAAACGGAAGTATTCTTCTTTGGTATACTGTTTATTTAAAATACAGTACTGGGCGTGCCGCAGTCCGATACAGCCGAAAAGATTGTGCGAATAAAAACATTCATTTAAATATTGTGAATCTTTAATATCCCATGAAAAAACTGAAAATAATAAATTATAACCATTCACACCACTCAAAACATCACATAAAAGCTCTGAATTTGGCGAATACATTGAATCATAACAATCCTTCCCGCCGGGCGAAGGATGCGGACCACACCATTTACAATCTTCTAAATCGCGACATTCATAACATTCCCGCGAATTTTTGCAGTTAAAAATATCGTTCCCCGTACAATTTTCATTTTTTTCTCCGTAATAATAACGGTGTGGGTGTTGTTGAGTAAATTTCAAAAATTTCGCGGGAAATTCACTTAAATTTTTTCCTGATTTTAAATTTAACTCTTGAACTTTTTTCTCATATTCGACTTTAGTATATTTCTTGTTAAGAAAATAATACTGCTTGTTGCGAAGATTAATACAACCAAAACAATCTGAACAACCAATACAATTATTTAAAAACCACGAACTCGAACAATTTCGCGAAAAACTAGAAAACCTAATTTCAAAACAGTTTTGACAATTGATATTTTGATAACCCAATTCGCATTGATCACACAAACTACAGTCAACACAATCTCGCGAACGATTTGCTTGATAAGAATAATAAACATCTTCTGAATAACAACAAGAAACCGCTAAATATCCATTTTTCGTATAAATTGAAAAAGGTGCATATTTTGAATTTTCACAATGACTACCCGCCATCGCCATTCGCGGAGTTTGCCGTAAAAATTCGTCAAACTGCTCAAAAAAACTCCGTGAAAAATCAAAATCCCGCGAAAATTTCTGCGCCTCCCATTTGTCAGACCACCAACAATCTTGGCAATAAACAGGGAATTTCGCATTTTCGTCATAAATCGAAATTATTGGTTTCTGACACAGATCACATTTCCGTTTGTAAAGTTTTCGTTCATTTCGCCACGCCAGTCTTCGGCGTTGTCGTTCTTCCGGACATAAAGTTGGTAAACCAGCACAATCAGAAATTTCGCGGGATTTTAGTTTCGCCAAATCTTCTTCAGAAATTATTCCCATTTTCGCGTAAAACTCTAAATCCTCCGCGGTTATTTCAAATTCCTTCCCCGAAACACGACAAGTTTTTGTTATCATCTGACGCAAATTCTAACATATCAATCAAATCTCCGCGAAATTTTAATTAACAACCTTTAAATAACAGTCTTCACACAAGACTTTTTCCGGGCGGTCCGGAGCGAAAGTGGTCTGAATGTCTTTTCCGCAGTCGGCACAGTTCCGTGAAAAAAGTTTTCGCGGATTCCTCAGTTTCATTCTCTCCGCGTGTCGACAATCAGGACATTTGCGCGGGATTGGTAGATTCATTTTGCGGTAAAACCGCAGTTCCGGTTTCTGAATTTGGTAATTCTTCTTACATTCTTCGTTCTCACAGGCCAAAATTTCGCGA
>CAZYIR010000062.1:0-1793 GCA_964647165.1 uncultured Candidatus Peribacteria bacterium | reverse complement strand
ATTTTTATTTCTAGCACATCTTTTTCATCATCACCAATCTCAATATCCCCAAACGGCGGTTTAAACTTAACTTTAAAATCTTTTTTAAAACTCACTCCAGAATTTAGCTGAAATTTCCGCGAAATTTTCGCTTGTTTTGTGCATTGTCTGTTTTTAAAATCAAAGTTTTCTAATTTTAAAACACTTCCTTCTCCCGAAACAACAAAACATTCCGGACGAGACCGCGCCGAAGAAAACGCTTCTCCAAAAACTGTTTCCACGATTTGCGAAGACGATTTTAGGCGCGAAGAAGTCTGAAATTCCGCGAAAATTGGGGCAGAAATCGCAAACAAAATCCCCATCAGTGATATTGTCACTACTAGTTCGATTAGAGTAAAGGCTTTCTGTTTATTCATTTTATTCTTGTCGTTTTCCTCTTGGTAAAGGGGGCGAGGGGGTTTGTTAAATATTTAAAATTTCGCGGGAATTTACCCAGCAAAAAGCGACTGCATTTTCATAATCGGTGTCATAATCGCCAGCGCCATAAAGACCACCGCTCCTCCGACTATTAAAATAACAAGAGGCTCAATCATCGATGAAAGGTTTTTTAGTTGCGCATCAACTTCTAAACTGTATTGCTGAGCAACTTTGTGTAAAACCTCCGGAATTGCTCCCGATTTTTCTCCAATTTCAATCACTTCCGCCAAAACCGGATCTAAGTTTTTATATTCCGCGAAACTTTCGTGAACTTGTTTCCCGCTTTTTACATCGTGTTCTATTTGCAATAAATCCCGCGAAATTACTTTGTTATCAATAATTTCGCTTAGAACATGAATGGCTTTGGCAATGGGAATTCCTGACATTAACAAAGTTGAAAAATTCCCCGCGATTTTTGTGGTTTGAATATCGCGAATTAGCGCTCCCAACCCCGGTAATCCCAGCAAGAATTCATCCCAATCATATTTCCCATCTTCACTGTTTTTCCAGTTTTGAAAAATAACCCACGCACTAACTAAAATAAGTAAAATAAACCACCAGTAGTTTTGCATAAAATTTGAAGTTTCAATCATAATTTTGGTTGCCATTGGCAAATCTGCACCAAAACTAGAAAACATCGCCTCAAATTTCGGCACAACAAACAACATCACCACAACTCCCGCGAGAATTATCGCGATAAAAACGGTAATCGGATACATTAACGCTGATTTTACGCGAATTTCCATTTCAATGTTTTTTTGAATTCTCGTGGAAACCGCTTCCAGAACTTCTTCCAAGCGTCCGGCCAGTTCTCCGGAATAAATCATTTTTATCTCAGAAACAGAAAAAACTTGCGGATATTTGGCCATTGCTTCCGAAAAACGCATTCCCATATTTAACATATCGTATTCGATTGTATTTAAAATTCGTTTTAAGCGTTCATTTTTGGCCCTAATTGCTAGCATTTGAATGGCTTTGGTGAAATTAACCCCTGAAGTAACCAGCAATTTTAGCGAATTAAAAAACACCATTTTTTCTTTCTTGGTCACCGACGAATGATCAATTAGGAAATCATTAATTTTCTGCCAAATTGTATCGTTAGAACGATCTGTCACTCCGTAAATAATTTTTCGCGGAACTTTATTTTTTTGACCAGTAAAAAAGTTCTTTAAATTCATATTTTAAAGGAATTATTTCTCAATTTTTTCTTGAGCATAAGCCTGCAGATTGATAGGCATCTCAGAAGTCGGGACTCCGTTATCGTTAAAAGTATGTATCGCGAAATTTTCAATTTCTAAAAATCGCTCGTTTTCTTCAACCGCTTTGATAAATTTATA
>CAZYIR010000061.1:0-2535 GCA_964647165.1 uncultured Candidatus Peribacteria bacterium | reverse complement strand
CAAGCTCCTCGTTCTTCTTCCGGAGGTAGTGGATTTGGAGGAGGATTTTCCGGAGGAGGTTCCGGTGGAGGTGGAGGTGGAAGTTGGTAATTTCGCGGAAAATTGAATTTACGGAAATTTAGTTATTAAGGAAAATGTAGGGGCGTCCATTTATGGCGCCCAATCATTAAAAAAGAATTGGTTTTTATAGCAAAGAAATTATTACGAACATATCATTCGATATAATAAGTCTTGGCCAAAAATACAAGATTACATTATTTTTAACCCAAAAAATTGGGAAAAAGATGAGAATTTTATGGTATTATAAATACAAAAAATGAAAAACTTTAAAATCGCTCTCGGTCTACTCATCTCGTTAATTTTCGCGGGAAATTCTTACGCGTGGACAATCACTGATTTTCACTCGGATATTCAATTAAATTCAGATGGTTCAGCAAATGTTACGGAAACAATTCAAGCAGATTTTTCGCAAGATTCCGGGAAACATGGGATTTTTCGATTTATTCCGTTTCAAACTAAAACCGACACAGGGAAATTAAATCGGACACCAATTTCGAATATTTCCGTGTTAGATCAGCAACAATTTTCGCGAAATTTTCGTCAAGAAACTAAAAATGATAATGTTTTACTGGTTATTGGTGATCCAAATCGTTTTGTAAATCCGCAGGAAACATATGTAATTAAATACCGCGTTGACCGCGTGCCAAAAGAGTTTCCTGAAAATAATTTCGCGGAATTTTACTGGAATGTGACAGGTGATGACTGGGATACTACCATTCAAAAAGCATCAGCAACGATTTCTCTACCAACTCCTTCGAAAATAAACAAAACTACTTGTTTTACTGGTAGACATGGTAGTAAAGAACAAAATTGTTCCGCGCGAATGGCAAATGGGAAAGCATTTTTCGCGACAAATTCACCACTTTATTCAGGACAAGGATTCACTATTGATTATGGTTTCGATAAAGGAATTGTGCAGACTTTTCAGTTTGAAGATTTGCCCCAATTACCTCAAAATTTCGCGGAAAAATCAAAGTTTGCAGAGTTTTTTGACCGAATTGGGATTTGGATTTTGAGCGCGTTGATATTTTTGTTTCCAACTTTTTTTGCATGGCGTGAAAGAAAAAAAGTTGCTGTTGATAAACCAATTATCCCCAAATATGAACCACCAGAAGGGTTTCATCCTGCAGTATTGGGAACAATAATTGATGGAAATTTTGATAAACAAGATTTTACAGCCGGAATTATTGATTTGGCGGTAAATGGATATTTAACAATAGGAAAGAAAAAAATCGAAGGGTTGTTATGGGATTCTGAAGAATATTTTTTCAAAAGAAATCCCGCGAAAAATTTTACTACAGATATTCAAAAAGATTTTTACAATGGATTATTTCGACCAAGTTTAACCGCTAACTTAACAGGAGTAATTTCAGCTTTGCAGGGGAAAGAAATAGAGGACCTGACAACATTAAAAGACGAGGTTGTTCCAGCCCAGGAAAAAAATAAAATGTTTTCAGTTTTTCGCGAGATGGAATTAAAAATAAAAACTTTGGGGAAAGAATATTTTAATAAAATTTCAGGAAAAGGCGGTTTAGTCTTGTTGGTTCCTATAACTGCGATGGGGATTCCAATAATTATGATGAACCAAGCAGAAAATTTATTCGAAGGGAAATTATTTTTATTATTTATCGCAGTTTTCATAGGAATTGCCGCTTTTATAATGATTTTCCCCAAACATACTTTAAAAGGTATGAATTTAGCTCATGAAGCGAAATGTTATCGCGAATTTTTAAAAACAGCGGAACTTGATCAACTAAATTGGGCAGAAAAACAAGAAATTTTTGAAAAAAATCTGCCGTACGCGGTGGCTTTTGGATTAACTTCAAAATGGGCAAAAGTTTTTGGTGATACAATTGTTGAACCAAAATGGATACAAGGTGCTGGTGGAGTTGGAAATCTCGCGGAAAGTTTAGACCAAATTACGTCAGATATTGCCGGTAATATTCAAGCTCCTCGTTCTTCTTCCGGAGGTAGTGGATTTGGAGGAGGATTTTCCGGAGGAGGTTCCGGTGGAGGTGGAGGTGGAAGTTGGTAAAATATATCAATATAGAAATTAACAATAAAAAACTTAAGTTAAACAACCTTGCTTAAAGTTACTTCTTAAAATCCAATTGAATTTTTGTTTTGCCGCTTTTCTTTTGGTGAGTAGCGTTGATGGAAAGTGTCGCATCGTCTTTTTTATAACTGAGCATAGATACAAAATCATTGGTAATATTGCGCTCGTTGCTGTAACCGAGTTTTTGCATTTCTGTTTTGTAATACTCTGCCACATCGCGCACACTATCTTCTGTTTCCAGCGTTACCATTGTGGTGCCCATTACCTCACGCACGCGACGCAACTCTGCGTTTGGGTATTGTGGCAAGTTCTCAGCTGTCCAAACACTTGGGTATCCTGCCGCTTGCGCTTTCTTTGCTTGCTTCTCCTTAGACTCTTGCGCCATCTTCATAATTTGCTCTTTGTCTAGCTGTCCTGAC
>CAZYIR010000060.1:0-2221 GCA_964647165.1 uncultured Candidatus Peribacteria bacterium | reverse complement strand
ATCAAGCTCAAAGGCAGCAATCAAAGCTTGTTTTAATAATTTATAATAAGAAATCCCTTCTAAATCCTTTAAACTTTTACCATCAACTAATTCCATTACAAAATATCTTTTACCTCTAAATAGAGGTTTAGGAGCATACCTCCCATTAAGAAAATTTAAAATACTCCACTCTTTTTCTATATCATAAAACTTTGACCACTTAAGAGCAGCTAACTTTCCATTTTCTAAACAAACTTTAAAATGATAATTAAAGCTAAAAAATACGGAAATTCGCGGGTTTTACCAATCCCTAAGGCGATTTGGGATTTGTTTAAGCTATCCGAAGGAATTAAGTTTGATATGCAGGTAAATGAAGATGGGTTTGTTTTCAAGAGAGTTATTGAAAATGATCAAGTTATCGAACAAGCTTTAAATGATTCTGTTGCGGAACACAGTGAATTACTAGAAATCCTCGCGAAATAATGATTTTTTTGAAAAAAGAGTCCGTTTTAAAAATTCATGCTAAACAAATTGAATTGTTTGGAGGAAGTTTGGGAATTCGCGAAATAGGATTATTAGAGTCAGCGATTGCTATGCCAAGCGCTAATTTTGGTGGAGATTTTTTACACGAAAATATCTTTCTGATGGCGGCCGCCTATCTTTTTCATATTTTCAAAAATCATCCTTTTGTGGATGGAAATAAAAGGACAGCGTTTGTGTGTATGGATGTTTTTCTGCGAATTAATGGATATAAATTAAAATCTGATACAAAATCACTCGAAAAATTAGTTATAGATACTGTGACAGGAAAACTTAGTAAAAACGATATTGCCGATTTTTTACGGAAAAATTCGCGGAAAATTTGAAAACAAAAAAATCGTTAAATTTTTTCATAAAATTTCGCGAAAATTATTTATTTTCCCGCGAAAATTTGTAAACTGCGGTCGATGAAACCAAAAGTTTGCGTTCTCGGCGGTTATGGAATCAATTCGGAGGAAGAAACGATTTTCGCGTTCAATGAAACCGGAAGTGAAGCGGAATTCGTCCATGTAAATGAACTGATTTCTCGCGAAAAAAGTCTGGAAGATTACCAAATTCTGGTTTTTCCAGGAGGATTTTCCTATGGTGATCATACCGGTTCGGGGAAAGCGATGGCAAACAAATTACTGAATAATATTGGTGACGAATTAAAGAAATTTATCGCACGAGATACACTTGTTTTGGGAATTTGTAACGGTTTTCAAATTTTGGTGGCACTTGGGCTTCTTCCCGCACTGGACGGAGAATACGGAACTCGACAAGCGGGATTGCTGGCAAATGATTCCGCGAGATTTGTCTGTCGATATGTTCGGCTAAAAAAAGTTTCGGATAAATGTGTGTGGACACAAGGAATTGATAAATTATTTCTACCGGCCGCACATGGTGAAGGGAATTTTTATCTGGAAAAAGAAGCGCTGAAAAAACTCGCGGAAAACGACCAAATTGTTTTCCAATATGTGGATAAAGACGGAAATCTCGCGGGAAAAAAGTTCCCGGCTAATCCAAACGGAGCAGATTTGGATATTGCTGGAATTTGCGACCCCAGTGGAAAAATTTTGGGAATGATGCCACACCCTGAACGATGTTTATTTTTTACAAATCGTCCTGACTTTACTTTACAACGCGAAAAACTTTTACGCGCTGGAAAAGAATTACCAAAATGGACTGAAAACATCAAAATTTTTGAAAACGCCGCGAATTACTTTTTAAATAAATAGACTAAATAATGAATATTTTTCGAATCGAAATCAGCAATACCGTGAAAGATTCTCGCGGGAACAGTTATTTGGCAAAAATAAAAAAGGCGGGATTTCCTGTTTCCGAAGTAAAAACCTCAGATATTTATACAATTTCGCGAAATTTCACCGAAGATGAACAACAACAAATCGGTGAAATTCTAACGAATTCAGTTTACGAAAGTTTTTCAATTGGAGAACCCGATTTTTCGCGGGATTTTGACTGGGCGATTGAAGTTGGGTTTTTGCCAGGAGTAACTGATAATGTTGGACGAACGGTTGTCGAATCAATTGAAGATTTGTTTAAAATTAAGTTTGAGAAACCTGCGGAAAATGTGTTTTCTTCAACTCTTTTGTATGTGAAAGGAAATGGATTAACTGAAAAAGACGCGAAGGCAATCGGGCGACTTTTTGCTAATCCGCTAATTCAGCGAATTACTGTAAAATCCCGCGAAAATTTCTTTGCT
>CAZYIR010000059.1:0-5271 GCA_964647165.1 uncultured Candidatus Peribacteria bacterium | reverse complement strand
AATCATAATCGCGTTTTTGTAAAGCTTCTTGAAATTTCGCGGGACTTAAAACCTCTAATTCTATTGTAATATCCAATTCTTTTTCCCAAATTCTCGCGATATTTTGCGCTAATCTTGAATAAACTGCCGGTGCAGTTGAAGTAATCATTTTTAGTTTAACTGGTTCATTTTTATAAATTCTAATTTCTGTTTGAGGGTGATATTTAAACCCTTTATCACGCAAAAGTCGGCGGGCTTCTGTAAAATCTCGACCTTGCCAACCCTCAACTCCTTCAAAAAAGAATACGGAATCGATGCGATTCCATCCTTTTTCTTTGCTCAGCAAAGTATCTTTATCTAGACTTAATTTAAGAGCTTCGCGGAGATGTGGATTTGCGGGAAAATCATTATCTAAATTAAAGAAAATCCCCATAAATCGAGGTAAAATATATTCGCGAGAAGCATATTCATCATATAGATTTGGTTCAATTTCTGCGATTTGCGAAGTTGATAATCGCGAATACATTGTTGTCCAGCGGTTATCATCTTTTAAATAATCAAATTTAGAATAAACATAAAAAACAACTTGATCGATAAATGGTTTTCCCGCGAAAAAATATTTATTTCGATCTAAAAAAATCCTGGTTAGCCCTCGTTCATCATGTATAATGTTCTTTAAAATATAAGGACCGGTTCCAATAGGATGTTTATTGGCAGGATATTCCGGGTCATTGATTTCTTCAATTAAAACATTTTTATAGCTTTTTTTTCGTAGAATCGGAGTGGTTAATAAACTTGAAAAATAGGTGTTTGGCTCAGGTAAATTAAAAGCAACGGTGTTTTTATCAATTACATCAATAGTAATATACTCAAAAGCTTTCTTTAATGCATCATTTCCAAAATTTGGATTTTGAATAACATCTTCAAAGGTAAATAAAATATCTTCAGTAGTAACAGGATCTCCGTTAGAAAATTTCGCGGAATTTTTAAGTGTTAAAAAGTAAGTTTTCCCGTCTTCTGAAATTCGGAGAGTTGCTAAACCGTCATCAATTGTTCCGGTTAGAGGGTTGTGTCGTAGAAGACCGCTAAAAATAAGTTGTTTTAAATCTAAGTCCAATAACGAATATTCAGAGGATAAGGGGCTGATATTTTTAATTTCACCAACCACGGAATCAGTAAAAATTCCTCCTTCTTTAGGAACCCATTTAGAATGAGCAAGGAAAAATTTTTGCCAAGAAATTATCGCGAAAAGTATTACTCCAATCAATAAAATTATTCCACCCCAAATATGTTTCCGCGAAATTTTTTTTCTAATACTTAATTGTGAATAATGTCGGTGCATGTTTCATAATATTAAACAGCCCAAAACATAGCGTAAAACCCTCCGGCAATAAACAGAATAGATAAAACAATGGTTGCTTGATGTAAAAACTTGTCAGCTCCGCGACGAGTTTGTGCGATTTCTTCACCACTTCCTCCCATCAATGCGCCAAGTCCAGAGTGTTTTTGTTGTAATAGGATCACAACAATTAGTAAGATTGAAACGATTGTAAAAAATATTTTAAACATCTGATGATTAATTAAATCAGCTAGATTTTAGTAATGAAAGAGATGAAGTCAATTTTTCGCGGAAATTTTGGGGATTTTGAAATTAATCTTCAAACCAGTGAATAATTCCGTTGGCAACAGATAAAATAAATCCAACAATAAAATAAGTTCCCCAACCAATAATTGTAAATTCCGCTTCCAGAGATAAAAATTCCGCGAATTTTTCTAACAATAATAGAACAAAAGCGTTTATTACGAACCCGAACAGCCCAACAGTCAAAAAACGAATTGGCAAAGTTATCAATTTTAGTAATGGTTTAACACAACTGTTTAAAAATCCAAATAAAGCGGCTAAAATAACAAAAGAAATCCAAGTTGCTTCAATGTGAAATTTTCCGTGAAAGTACGGATCAACCAAAGTGTTAAAATTCTCACTCAAATACCAAAAAAGTAGAGAATTTAAAATTATGGAGAGGATTATTTTTTTGTAAAATTTCATCAGCCTAATTGTGCCAATTCTGTTAAAAGTTGTCAAAAAGGAAAATTTCGCGGAAACTTGTTGTTATAAAAATCAGATTTTTGGTTTTTATAATTTTAAATTTTGTTTTTTTTATCTGGGATTTTTTTTATCTGAGACTAAAAAACTTTGACAAAATTCCGCGAATTTTTACACTTCCCGAGCTATTTCTGTTCACGGGTTAAAATTTATTTAATTAAATTTACCTAGTGAGCGATAACCCTTACTAAAAATGATTGCAGTGGTAAAAATCGGCGGACATCAAGAAATCGTCAAAGTTGGCGAAAAATTAGAGGTAGACAAACTTAACGCTAAAATTGGTGAAAAGGTTGTTTTTGAAACTCTACTTATTTCAGAAGAAGACGGTTCAGGATTTAAAATTGGAGCTCCTCTTTTGACTGAAAAAGTTGAAGCAAAAGTTTTGGAGCACGGACGAGGCGACAAGATTACGGTTTTTAAAATGAAACCAAGAAAACGATATCGTCGAACTCAAGGGCATCGTCAGGATTACACATTGATTGAAATTACAAAAATCGCGGGAACCGCTACAAGTAGTTCTAAAAAAACAGTTAAAAAAGACGAAAAAAAAGAACCTACTAAAAAACCAGTCAAAAAAACTGTTAAAAAAACAGTTTCTGAAAAAACTACAGCTAAAAGTTCCGCGAAAAAAACTTCAACAAAGAAATAAATTGTAAATTTAAGTATGATTTAAATTAAAGAGCGATTTGTCGCTCTTTTTTTGTATTTAAATTTTGAAAATTTCGCGGAAAACTGCTATAATTCTCCTGTGTTAATTTCTAATAACTTAAAAATGACTGACGACGATAAAAAAACGACGCAAGGGATGACTGATGATGATAAGAAAACAACGCAAGGAAGTGGAGTAGCGGGAACGGGTAAGGATGCGGGTTCCGCGAAAAAATTTCACTTTAAAATTCCACCTCATCCCAATACGACTTTTGATGAAGTTTATTTTTTAACTCTTTTAGAAGGTTCAATTTCTCTAACTTTGGAGGAAAAACAAAAAGTTATTGATGCCATTCCGCGTCTTTCAATAGAGCAGATTAATGAATTAATCAAGATTTTTGAAGAGGAAAAGCAAAAATTCGCGGAACTGGAGAAAGAATACGGAGAAGATGTCAAAAAGTTAAAAGAAGAACGAGAAAGAGAGTTTGAATTAGCTAAAGTAAAAGAAGAAGAACAATCAGAAGCAGAAAAAGAAGCAGCGGAAGCGGAAGCTTTGAAAAAACAATTGGGATTGTAAAAATATTTTAAAATTCATATTTAAAAAAAGGAGATCAAACCTCCTTTTTTTGTAAATTAAACAATTTAAAATTTATTTTCGTCGTTCAAGCGCTTCACAGTATCCCAAAACTTCTTGTAAATCAACATTGCGACGAATTGTTTCCAAAGTGTCACGATCGCTTAATAAAATTTTTCGTTGCAAAACATTTTCAACTTCTTTGCCGTGAGGAGCAACGCGATAAATAGTACAACCGGTGTATTTTTCTTCATTATCAAGCACAGCCAGATGAATATCATCACCTTCCAGATTAGCATGATTTGGTAATAAAGATTGATGAACTCCGTAAGTAATGTTTCCAAATTGTTCACAGTAAATTGGTGTCATTTCTCTTTCCCAGCCAGGTAAAATAACTAAATCTGGTTGGTGTTCGCGAATATAATTACTTAAAAGTCTATCATAATCTTCACTACTTTCGTTTTTTTGCGGTTCAATTATTTCTATGTTTGGAATTTTCGCGGACTTTGCTTTTTTCAAAGCATCTGATTTTTTCTTATCTGTTACAAACAAAACAAATTCTACATTTGGTATGCGCCCTTTATTTTGAGCATCAAGAATTCGTTGAACAGTTTCTCCTTTACCGGAAGAAAAAATAGCCACTTTCTTTTTAGGCGGAGCGGTTGGTATTTCTCTTTCTGGTAGCATTTTCGCGATTTTTTCCGCTTCTTCATAAACATTGCCATCAAAATCAATTTCAGCATCATAATTAGCAACAGCGGCATAAATTCCTTTTCTTTGTTCCCACATCATATCTATTTCTTGAGAAAGAGGAATATCAGGATTCATGCGCATTCTTCCTTTTTGTCCTTCTTCACTCATTAAATATTTTTTTACCTTCAAGAAACTAGGGTTTAAGAAAATAAAAAGTCCGTTTTTCTTCAAATTTTGTAAATTTTTAGAGTTTTCAATTGTCCCGGCTCCGGTAGCGATTATTCCCGAAAAATTTCGCGAAAAATCATGAACAACTCTTTGTTCAACAGCTCTAAATTCTTGCCAACCATGTTTTTCGACAAAATCAGAGATTGGTTCTCCCAAAATAAACTCAACCTCTTGATCAAGGTCGGCAAAAGGAAGTCCCATTATTTCAGCTAGAGCACGACCATACCGAGATTTTCCACAGCCGTTAAAGCCAACGAGAACGATATTCTGTTTCTTCACGCGAACTTTTTAGCAAAATTTGCCAAGAAAATCAAATTAATTATCATTTTATTGAGATTTAAAAAAACAAAAAATGAAAAAAACTATGTTTATTATTTTCGCGGGAATTCTTTTGAATTGTTTTACTATAACAGTTCAAGCACGATTTAAAGATTATAACGAAATTCCTTCTTGGGCGGAAAAATCAATTGATTTAGTACAAGAAAAAAATGTTATGACTGGTTTTGGAGATGGAACTTTTCGTCCAAGACACAATTTAAACAGAGCTGAAGCTTTGGTAATGATTTTTCGTATGAAAGGAATTGATCCGAAAGAAGTTCATGTTAATTCCGCGAAATCTTTGTTTCCGGATGTTCCAAGTGGTGTTTGGTTTGAAAAAGCAGTTATTTATGCTACTGATAAAGGGTGGATTAAAGGTTTTCCTGATGGTAAATTTCATCCGGAGCAAGAATTAAATAAAGCAGAATTGGCAGTTTTATTACAGCGAGTTTTTAATTTAGAATCAGATAAAGAAAAAAAGACAAAATTTACAGATATTCCAAACAAATCTTGGTATAAAGATGCAGTGGAAGCACTATACAATAACAATTTAATTCGTCATTCGCGAGCAATTAAATTTTTTCCAGCCAATAAAGTTTCCAGAATGGAAGCAGCTTGGATTTTCGCGGAAATTCTAAAAAAACCGCGTTTAATGGGAACTTCTAAGTCTAATGATTTCACAAAAAACGGTCGAGCGAGATCTTCTCGTCGAGTGGCAATTCGTCGA
>CAZYIR010000058.1:0-5295 GCA_964647165.1 uncultured Candidatus Peribacteria bacterium | reverse complement strand
CGTTTTCCGTTCTCTTAATAATCGCTTTAATTGGAGCTTTTACTTCCCTGTTTTTTAAACCTGATCTTTCTTTCTTAAATGAGAAACCAACCGAAATATCGCTAACTGAGTTAATTCAAAAATATGAAAAAAACGAACTCAAAGATATTAAAATAAAAGGAAGTGAAATTACAGCCGAAGATTTTCAAGGTCAAAAATTCAAAACATTTAAAGAATCTCACGCAACTATTGCTGATTTAAAACTAAACGACCCTACCAAAAAAGCACAAGTAGAAATCGTCGATACCTCCAGCGCGAAAATGTGGGAAAACATCTTGTTGGGACTTGGACCAATCGTGCTTTTGGTTTTTCTGTTTATGTTTTTGTTTAAACGAGCCGGCGCTGGCGGTGAAGGAGGGCCTTTTGGGTTCGGAAAATCAAAAGCCAAAATTTATGACCCAAAACGACATAAGACAAAATTCGCGGAAATAGCCGGAATTGAAGAAGCTAAGGAAGAAGTTTTGGAAATAGTTGATTTTTTGAAAAATCCTAAAAAATACCAAGCTATGGGAGCTAAAATCCCCAAAGGTGTTTTATTGGTTGGGGCTCCCGGAACCGGAAAAACTTTATTGGCGAGAGCAATCGCCGGCGAAGCAAATGTTCCTTTTTTTAGTGTTTCCGGATCAGAATTTGTAGAAATGTTTGTCGGTGTTGGGGCGTCCCGCGTCCGCGATTTATTTAAAACCGCAAAAAGAAATGCGCCAGCCATAATTTTTATTGATGAAATTGACGCAATCGGGAAACAACGAGGAAGCGGATCGGGCGGAGGACACGATGAACGCGAACAAACCTTGAACCAAATTTTAACGGAAATGGACGGTTTTGAACCGGGTTCAACTGTTATTGTATTGGCTGCCACAAATCGTCCTGATGTGTTGGATAAAGCTTTATTAAGACCAGGAAGGTTTGACCGACGAGTTCACATTGATATGCCGGATATGGAAGCCCGCGAAAAAATTCTGAACATCCACGCTCAAAACAAACATCTTTCTCAAGAAGTTAATTTAAAGAAAATAGCCAGTAAAACAGTAGGATTTTCCGGAGCAGATTTGGAAAATGTAATGAATGAAGCAGCTATTGCGGCTGTTAAAAACAGGAAAAAATCTATTTCGCAAAAGAATTTGGAAGACGCAGTAGAAAAAATATCTATGGGTCCGGAACGCCGATCTCGCAGAATTACCGACCAAGAACGCGAAATTATTGCTCATCATGAAGTCGGACACGCTTTGGCCGGACATTTTACCGAAAACTGCGAACCTGTTCATAAAATATCAATAATTTCGCGGGGAAGCGCTTTAGGTGTGACTTGGTTTTTACCGGAAGAAGATACTTATTTAAATTCCGAACAAAAAATGTTTGATGAAATGGTTTCTTTGCACGGTGGACGAGTGGCCGAAAAAATAATCTTTGGACAAACTACAACCGGTGCCAGTAATGATTTAGAACGAATTTCCAAAATTGCTCGTTCAATGGTAATGACTTACGGAATGGGCGGAAAAGAAATCGGACCGGTTGTCTTTGCCGAAAAAACTCGCGGATTTGCTGGATTGGAATTTCACGAAAAAGAGTTCTCGGAAGCCACCGCTGAAAAAATTGATCAAGTTGTAAAAAATCTGGTTGAAAAAGCCGAAATAGTTGCTGAAAAAATTCTAAAAAAACACGAAAAATTACTTCGGAAAATCGCTCAAGATTTACTAAAAAAAGAAACTCTTAGTCGGGAAGAATTTTTGGCTTATTTTGATTAAAATTTCGCGGAATTTATTTTTAAAACCTGAACAATATTACTTGTAGGTGCGACAAAGATATTGCACTTCCGAAAGTAATTTGTGTAGTTAAAATTTCGCGGAGAAATCAGACTTAATCACGATTATCCCACCAGTTTGGTGGATCTGAATGAAAACGAAGTAATTGCTCGTATTCATAATCGTTAATTTGTTGATATTTCTCCAAAGCAACCGCTATTTCCGCGAAATTTGTCAACGGAATCATCTTTACCTTGCCTTTTTGAGCGTTAATCTCCAATTGTGGTGTATCCCAACTAAAAATTGCCAAAATGTTTTCCACTGTCGCTCCCAATTCTTTTCGCAAAGCTTCCGCTGATTTAATCGAAGAACCTCCAGTTGAAAAAGCATCTTCAATAATCAAAACTGTCTTATTTTTTTCCCCGCGACCTTCAACTTGTTTTCCCGCTCCGTGCGATTTTGGTTGAGGTCGTACATAGAGCATCGGTTTATCTAAGCTTTGAGCTAAAAAAGCCGCCCAAGGAATTCCGGCCGTAGCCGTTCCGGAAATAATATCTGCAGATAAATTTTCGCGGGAAATCAAATCTAAGAAAGCTTGATTGATTTCTTCTCGCGCCCGAGGAATACTCATCAACTCACGACAGTCGCAATAAATTGGCGACTTAATTCCGCTCGCCCAAACAAAAGGAGTTTCAAAATTTGTTTTTACTACTCCGTTTTCAACAAGAATTTCCGCGATTTTTTGCATTTTAAATATATTATAAAAAATCATCACCGGGCTCCAATAACCTTAATTTAATCGGATCCGTCCCGACGACAACTATTTCCGCACCGCATAAATCACACTCCAAAATTTCTTCTTCCACAAAATCTTCTGCATCAACTTCAAACTTTCCGCGACAATCTGGACAATAAACTATGAACTCGTTAATCATTCTTCTGGGGGGAAGTATTTTCTTTCAGGAAGTTTTTATCAAATGTCAGTCAGAATGTCCAAATTTTTTCGCGGGAATTTTACGGTTGTATACTTAATAATATTTCTTGTCTAAATCAAATTTATTGCGAAAATCGGTCAATAATGGTGTAAGATTTATCTGATATTTCGTTATCAAAATAATCAAAAATTCCGCGAAATTTTATGGCAAACCGTTCATTCGGCTGAGTTCTGTGTTGCCAAAACCCAAGCAAAGCTGTTCGATTATCGGGAAAAAGAAAAATTTCTTCAATTTCCGGATTGTCTGTAATTCCTTTGTTTTCAAAATTTTTATCAATAATTTCCGCTGCACTGTCATTTGTTAAATAAACAGGTTCTGAAAAATGAATTTCCGCGAAATTAAAATGTTTTCGCGTATTACGGAAAAAATCAGACCACGCTCCGCGAATTTTTTCAGGAATAATTTCTCGGTCTTGTCCCCATTCGTGAAGAGTTAAAAACGGCTTAGTTTTATCCGGAAGAACTTTCCAGCTAATTTTTTCGCGGAAATTTGTCAGTTCTTTATAAACAATTCCTACATTTTCATGGTTTTCAAAATTCGCGTCCGCAAAAGATTGTTGCCCAAAAAGAGAAATTTTTAAATCTAAAAACAGTTTCTGTCCACGCTGGTTAAAAATACTTAATTCCTGAAGTTCCCCTTGATAATCAAAATTAAATTCCTCTTCCCAAACTTCTCCCGGAGATAATTTCGCGGAAATTCGTAACGCGTCCTGTTTAAATTTGCTTGGGAATTTCAACTCAAAAATTCCTTTCCAGCCTTGCGAAAGCGGTTCATCGTATTGTCCCAAATGCTCTGCAGTAAATTTCCCGCGAATTTTCCAGGTCTGTGGTAACACTTCGTAAGCCCAAATTTCCAGTTTTTTATTTAAAAATCGCGAACTTTTTCCTCCGCCCAAATTCCATTCATAAACAGCGAAATCTGTTGATTCCGGCTTAATCTGTGGCGAAATTTGCGGGATATAAACATTCCCATTCTCAATTTGAGAAAACAAGTTCCGCGAAATTTTTGCCCATTCCCATGGTTTTAACAAAATATTCCAAAAAACCTTCCGAGCTGTACTGATAAGCGGTGATTTTCGATTCTTTAAACTTTCTTCGTCATGTCGATCCGTATCCGCCACCAATCGTGTCAAAGTTGAAAACAAGTTTTTGTCTTGAGTTATTTTTTCCACTGTCAAAATATCAAGCAAAATCACATCATCTACTTCCAAATCAATAAATTTCGCGGAAGAAAGAAAAGTGTCGGTGCAAACTTGTAAATCGGGATTTGTCCCCAAATCCCAAAACCTTAATTTGTTGGCAACTTGGTTAATCGGATCAGGAGCTTCCCCAAATTCAGCATTTTTTAAGGCGTAAACATTTTTTAATTCCAGTTTGGGCGGAAATACGCGAAATTTTCCGTAAGCCGTCACAAATCCCCCGCAGGGACGAAGCTCAGCTTCATTAGTTAAAACAAGTAGATGTGTATTAAACAAAAAATTCGCGGAAAATAATAAATAACGAACAGGATAAAGAACATTTACCGCGAAAATTACTAACAAAGTTAACCAAAACCATTTCTTTTTTAATAAAAACCACATTTTAAAGTATTCAAAACTTCTTTAATTGTGACATTTAAATAAAATAAAGCAAATTAGAAATTTCGCGGAAATTTTTTTAGCTGAAAAATCAATTATACAAATCGTAACGAATCTTTATCACCAAACATTTTAACATCTTTTAAATCAGGAAAGGAAAGTGCTTCCACAATAGCGTCAGCAAGATCACGTGTCTCAATATACTTTTCATATCTTTCTGTTCCTTTTCTTTTATCTCCGCCTTTTTCGTGAAAATCCGTTTTTATTCCTCCTGGATATACTCCTGCTACTTGTACACTTGTGTTCTTTAATTTGTCTTTCAATTCATTAGTAAATTGTCTTAATTCAATTTTAGTCTTTGAGTAAACACTAGGTGGTTTTGGTTTAAAACCGGCTTCTTCTAATTCTTTGTCGGGAATAGCGGATCTTGAAATAATATTAACAATAGCCGCCTCATTCTGCTCCTTCAGCTTAGGCAAAAGAAGTTCTATTATTTTTTGGGGGGCAAGGTAATTTACGGCAAGCATTTCCTTCTTTTCTGAATACTTAATTCCTTCTGTTGGCTTAGACTTTTTCCAAACCCCAGCACAATTGATGACAATATCGACCTGAGATGTAATATTTTTTATTACGTTCTCTACTTGTTCTATATTACTCAAATCACAAAGACGCATTTGGACGTTTGTCACCCCCTCCAAGCGTTCTTCATCTCTTCCAAGAAGGATTAAATTCACATTTTCTGAAGCAAGATGCCGGGCTATTGCTTTCCCCAATCCACCAGTTGCTCCTGTAATCAATGCTGTTTTATTTTTCAATTCCATAAAAAAATAATGATAGTTCATTTTTGTTATTAAGTGTTTTATACGTCTTGTCAAGTCGCTTTGCTTAGATTCTAAAAAGAACTGCAACAAAAGTTAGAAAGAATAAACTTTTGTAGAAATGA
>CAZYIR010000057.1:0-6584 GCA_964647165.1 uncultured Candidatus Peribacteria bacterium | reverse complement strand
GCGATTTTAAAGTTTTCCATTTTTTGTATTTATAATACCATAAAGTTCTCATCTTTTTCCCAATTTTTTGGGTTAAAAATAATGTAATCTTGTATTTTTTGCCAAGACTTATTATCTCGAATAATGTGTTCGTAATAATTTCGTTGCCACGAAAACCAATCCCTTTGATTTTTACGAATCTCAAAACTACATCTTCCTTTGTGCCAACGAATAATTTCCCCCAAAGATTTTTTACCCATTGGATTATTTTTCCCTGCAAATCCCCCTTTCGCAGGGGCGCGATTTATCGCGTCCTTTTTTAATGATTGGGCGCCATAAATGGACGCCCCTACATTTTCCTTAATAACTAAATTTCCATGAATATGATTTGGCATCACAATAAATTCTCCTAATTCTACATTGTTAAAATTTCGCGGAATTTCCTGCCAAACATTTTCTGCAATTTCACCCACTTCATTCAAAATCATTTCATTATTAACAATTTTCCAAAAAAAATTCCCGCGATTTTTTGTACAAATTGTGATGAAACACGCTCCTGCTGATGAATAATCAAAATCTTTTAATCGTAAATCTTTTCTATCTAAATATTTTTCCTCTTTTTCCATAATTTCGCGTGATTTTAGAATTTCACATCAACAACTTTTCGCTCATTTTCGTTTTCCAGTTCAAAGAAATCTTCAGCTTTATAACCAAATAATTGAGCTACCAATAAATTTGGAAAAGTTTGAATTTTAGTATTAAATTGTTTGACCGAACCGTTATAATATCGACGCGCCATTTGAATGTCGTCTTCTACTTCAGAAAGTTCTTGTTGAAGTTGAAGAAAATTCTGATTGGCTTTTAAATCGGGATAACTTTCTGAAACCGCGAAAATTGACTTCAAAGCTCCTGATAACATTGACTCTTTATGTGACTTATCTGATACAGAAGAGGAATTCATTGCTGCTGTCCGCATTTCTGTCACTTTTTCCAATGTTGATTGTTCATGTTTTGCATATCCTTTAACGATTTCCACTAACTTGGGAATCAAATCATATCGTTTTTTGAGTTGAACATCGATATCACTCCACGCTGATTTAATTTTGTTTTTAAGAGACACAAAAGAGTTATAAGTTACCGCGAAATATCCGCCGATAACTAAAACGAAGCCGAGTAAAATATATATCATCGCGAGTATTTTATAGGAAAAGAACAACTTCCGCGAAATTTTTTATGAAAAAAATCTGTAATTTATTTTTTACTTCCAAATTATTTAATAAATCCACTCGGCTAAACAAATAACAAAAAATTTCGCGGAAAATTAAATTAATTTTTCTTGATCAACATCATCTTCTGTGAAATTTTCCTCTATTAACTGAACTCGATCAATTTGTTTTTGCAATTTCTGATTTTCTTTTTTCAAATTAGATAGTTGTGACCCCGCGTTACCGATATGTTTTTCAACAATTTCAATTGCTTTATCCAATTTTAAAGCCTGATTTTTTACACCAGAAATATAAGACAATGCTTCACGCGCTTTTTCCGCGAATTTTTGACTTTGATAAGCCTGAAACAACATTTGCAAAATATAAACCATCGTATTGGGCCCGGTTAGAAGAACTTTTTTGTTTTTAGCATATTCTGCTATTTCCCCTGTTCTAATGGTTGCTTCATAATAAATATTTTCATTGGGAAGAAAGAGGATGGCAAAATTTAAAGTTCCTTGTTCCGGAAGAATATATTTAGCAACTTCATTAATTCGCAATTTTACATCTTTAATAAACTCTTTTTTCGCGGAATTTGCCTCTTCTTCGTTTTCAGCGTTAACCAGTTTTTCAAAACCACTTAAAGGAAATTTAGCATCAATCGGAATGAGTCCGTTAGATGTTTTAACAATTGCATCAACAACACCAACTTTCCCCAACTGATATTGTCTTTGCCATAAATTCGCGGGAAACACCGATCTCAAAATTTCTTCCAAACTTTCTTCTCCCATTGCTCCTCGGCCTTTAGGAGCTCGCAAAATTTTATCCAATGTTTCAATCTTAGCACCAATTTCCCCCATTTTCCCCAATTCTTTTTGTAAACTTCCAATAACTCGCGAACTCTTATCAATTCGTTCGTTTAATTGCTTCGAACTTTCCGATAATTTGGTGTCAATCGTTCTATTAACCTGAAAAAACTGATCCTGAAGAATTTTAGTGGTGCTTCTGATTTCATTTTTTAAACTTTCCGATTCACGGAATCGGTCTGCTTTTTCGCGTTCTAAAACTTCTAACAAGAGTTGAATTTCTCGCGATTTTTTAGAACGAATTAAAAAGAAAACAACAATAGCTATTAACAAAATTAAAACACCTAAACCGATTAAAAGATATTCCACTTTTATTTCTCCCAAACTGGACATTTTAAAAAAAATTAAATTAATTGCCATGAAATTATAGCTTATTAAAAAATTTCGCGAAATAAAAATACAAAATGAAATATCTTTTTACGATTCCAACAACTGCTGTTATAATTCCCGCGAAATTTAATTTAATAAAAATGTTAGGAATTACCGACTGCAAAAAAGGGGCCAAAATAAAATACAATGGTGACCCATACCTAATTGTCTGGAATCAATTTAGTAAATCAGCTCGTCAGGGGGGTGTTATGAAAACAAAAATGAAAAACATTCTAACCGGAAAAGTTATGGAAAAAACTTTTCAGGGAAATGATAAAGTTGAAGAAGCTGATTTAGCATACAGAAATGCTCAGTTCCTTTATGCCAACGGAAATGAGTATAGTTTTATGGATATGGAAACATATGAAACAATTAATTTGAATAAAGAAGTTTTGGGAGAGTCCGCGAATTTTTTAACTGACGGTATGGATTGTTCTTTGTTACTATTTGAAGGACAACCGGTTAATGTCCAACTGCCACCTAAAATGGAATTTGTAATTGAAAAAACTGATCCGGGAGTACAAGGAGACCGTTCCAGTGCCGGGACAAAACCAGCTACTTTAAATACCGGTTATGTTATTCGCGTCCCTTTATTTATTGAAAACGGAGACAAAGTTATCGTAAACACTGATACTGGAGAATATGTTGAACGCGTAAAGAAATAAAAATTTCGCGAAAAAAAAATTAGAAATTATATTTATTTAAATTTTAAAAAGCTTCGAAGAGAAGTTTGCCAGTTAGGAAGTGAGTTTTTAAGTTTTGTATTAATTAAAACGGAATTTTGCGGTCGTTGAGCCGGTCTGTTTAAAAATTTCTCGGAAATTCGTTTAACTTGTTTTGGTAGTTTTAAATCTAATTTACTGTGTTTTAAATTATCGGTTGTGGTTTGTAAAACAAAATCAGCTAAATCCGCCCAAGAAACAATCGGCCCGGAATTTTGTAAATGATAATTTCCAACCGGTTTTTGAAGAACAACAAATTCCTTAAAAACATATTCTGCTAAATCAGAAACAGCTGTAGGTCGTCCAAATTCGTCATCTACCACTTCCGGTATTTTCCCGGTAGAAGCTTGTTTCAAGATATTTGTCACAAAGTTATCTCTATTTTCACCAAACAACCAAGATGTACGTATATTCCAATATTTTCCCGCGAAATTTTCTAAAAAAATCTCTGCCTGATATTTTGTTTCACCATAATAATTAAGCGGTTGTCGAGGAAAATTTTCGGTAATTTTATCTGTTTTTTTCGCGGAAAAAACATAATCACTGGAAAAATGAATTAAAGGGATTTGATAACGAACCAAATTTTCCAAAGCTTCCACATTCAGCGCATAACATTCATGCTTATCTATTTCCGCTTGATCAACCTTGGTGTAGGCTACACAATTAATTATTAAATCAAAAAAATTATCCGTTAAAACATCATCAACTTCTTCAAAATCCAAAACATTAAAATCTGATTTATCAGGAGCCCAAAACTGTATACTGGAATTTTCGCGGGATTCTGTTTGTAAAATTCTTAAAAATTCCGCTCCCAACAACCCTGTTTTACCTAGAAGGAGAATATTCATCAGTACTATTCTACATTAATTTATAAAAAACAAACAAAAAATCCTTGTTCCGCGAAATTTTACGAAAACAAGGATTTTTTAGAAATTATTTAAGATTTTTCTCCTGTTCTCTCAGCAATAATTTTTTCAGCAACTGAGTTTGGAACTTTGGCATAATCAGCAAATTCCATTGAATAACTGGCTCGTCCTTGCGACATAGACCGTAATTCTGTTGCGTATCCAAACATTTCTCCTAGAGGAATTTTGGCTTTAATAAATTTATTTAATCCGCGATTTCCTGATTCTTGAATAATCCCCCGCTTAGCAGACACATTTCCCATGATATCTCCCAAATAATCTTCTGGAGTAACAATTTCCACATTCATAATCGGCTCCATTAAAACAGGATCAGCTCGCCGTCCTCCATCTTTAAAAGCTTGAATAGCAGCAATTTTAAAGGCTAACTCTGAAGAATCCACATCATGATAATTACCATCATAAAGTTCCACTTCAACATCTACAACTGGATACCCAGCTAAAATTCCGCGGGTTGTCGCTTCTTTAAATCCTTTTTCACATCCTGGAATATATTCATTTGGAATAGAAGCCCCTTTAATAGAATTAACAAATTTAAATCCACTTCCTGGTTCTCCCGGTCTAATTTTACAAATAACATGCGCAAACTGTCCGCGTCCTCCTGATTGTTTCTTGTGTATATATTCAGCTTCAACTTCTTTTTGAATAGTTTCACGATAAGCCACTTGCGGTCGTCCAATATTAGCTTCAACTTTAAACTCTCGTTTCATTCGATCAACAATAATGTCTAGATGCAATTCCCCCATTCCCGCGATAATTGTCTGATTTGTTTCTTCATCAGTCCAAACTTTAAAAGTTGGATCTTCTTCCGCGAGTTTTTGTAAAGCAATTCCCATTTTTTCCTGATCAGCTTTAGTTTTCGGCTCAATTGAAATAGAAATAACCGGCTCTGGGAACTCAATACTCTCCAACAAAAACGGTTTTCCCAAATCACACAAAGTATCTCCGGTCTTCGTGTCTTTCAATCCGACAACTGCTCCAATGTGCCCGGCTTGAATTTCCGGAATTTCTTCTCGAGAATTCGCGTGCATTTGTAGAAGTCTTCCAATTCGCTCTTTCTTCCCTGAATTGGCATTTAAAATATAAGATCCTGATTTCAAAGTTCCAGCATAAACTCGCACAAATGAAAGTCGTCCAACATAAGGATCAGTGGCAATTTTGAAAGCCAAAGCTGCTAAATCTCCATCTTTATTAGGAGGGCAAGAAATTTTCTTTTCTTCATCATCAATATCCGTAGCTTCAGCCGGTGGAATATCCAACGGTGAAGGCAATAATTCAGTCACTTTATCCAACATTGGTTGAACTCCTTTGTTTTTCAAAGCTGTTCCTGTCATAACTGGAACAAATTCTCCGGAAATCGTAGCTCGGCGCATTCCCGCGATAATTTCTTCAACTGATAACTCTTCCCCATTCAAGTATTTTTCCATTAATTCCTCATCTGATCCGGCTACCGCTTCCAACATTTTTTCGCGCCACTCATTGGCTTGATCAACTAAATCAGCTGGAATATCAACAACTTGAATATCTTTTCCTAAATCATCATTATAGATAGTAGCTTTCATCGCAATCAAATCCACAATTCCTTTGAAGTCAGCTTCGTTTCCAATTGGGATTTGGATTGGGAAAGCATTTTTTGTTAATCTTTCAATAATTGAATCATAACTTCGCCAAAAACTTGCTCCAGTTCGGTCTAATTTATTGATGAAACACATTCTTGGAACATTATATTTATCAGCTTGTCGCCAAACTGTTTCTGATTGTGGTTCAACTCCCGCCACACCATCAAAAATACAAACAGCTCCGTCTAAAACTCTCAATGATCTTTCAACTTCCACCGTAAAATCCACATGTCCTGGCGTATCAATAATGTTAATCTGACATCCTTTCCAAAAACAAGTGGTAGCTGCTGAAGTAATTGTAATTCCTCTCTCTTGTTCTTGCTCCATCCAATCCATAGTAGCTTCTCCTTCGTGAACTTCTCCCAATTTATGAGATTTTCCAGTGTAAAACAAAATTCGTTCGGTTACGGTTGTTTTTCCCGCATCAATATGAGCGATAATCCCGATATTTCGAACCTTATCTAGTGGTAAAATTTTGGACATTTTTTAAAAAAATTAAATTATCGCGCGAAATTTTAAAGTTCACGCCAGAAAAGTCAAATTGATTGCTTTCTTTAGTTATCCCCGCGAAATTTTCTGCGAAAAAATGAACAAAATTACCGTCATTGCAAATCAATTTCCTATTCCTGAGTGGGAGGCGGAAGGCAAGATAGTATTGAATCGAAGGATCTTCCGTTTGTTTTCTTGAGCCAGCGGAAGACCCGTTCGACTTCTGGTATTTGAAAAACATTTGTCGCTCAGGGATAGGAAAATATAAAAATTTCGCGGAGAAAAAAATAATTTATTTAAATGCTTGATCATAAACATTTCGAGCATTCCATAACAACCAACCTGAAGCCTGATTATCATTAACTGCCTTAATTTCCGCGCGAATTTTGTGATAATCATAAACCGCTCCCAA
>CAZYIR010000056.1:0-5960 GCA_964647165.1 uncultured Candidatus Peribacteria bacterium | reverse complement strand
ATGTCTTCGTTAAGAGGAATCATGGTCAAAACCTTTTTGCGAGTTTCGTTATTTATATTATTCACCTTATCAAAAAGCATTATTATAAATTCTTTAATTCTTCTTTTTTCATTATCTGCTGCCAAAATCTCTGTATACTGCTCAGTTCGTTTTTTATTATCCAAAACAAGCATATTTTTTAACAACGCCCCAATCTTTTGCCAAGGATTGTTAAATTTCTCTAATTTTTCTGGGTTTTTAAAGTTATTCTCTTTAACTACTTCTGCCCAGTCCGCAACAGTAAAACCTGAGTAGTCGACAGCCGTTTCTTTATTATTCATAGCTTATTTATAAATCAAAAACTTTTTCTTGTCAAGCAAAATCCTCGCGAAAAAAAACTTGAGTTTGAACTTTAACGAACACAACGAATTGATCTAAGTTCGAACTCGATTTTTTCCCGCGAAATTTTTTCGTTTTTAAAAAAAACTAAGTTAAAATTTTAGCGATGGAAATAAATCTACTGACTTCGGAAAAAATCGCGGGGAAAATTGTTCTGGTGCGGGCGGACTTCAATGTTCCGTTAAAAAACGGTAAAATTACCGAAAAAACTCGTTTGGAAGAATCTCTGCCAACCATTAAATTTTTACTGGAAAATGGCGCTAAAAGAATTCATCTTCTTTCCCACTTGGGGCGACCAAAAGGTCAAGTAAACCCTGATTTATCTTTACGACCAGTGGCTACGGAACTATCAAAAATGCTCGGAGAAAATGTAGAATTCCGCGAAAATTTTTCCGCAGGCGAAACCCGAATTCAATTACACGAAAATGTTCGATTTTATCCGGGAGAAAAGAAAAATGATCCGGAATTTTCCGCGAAAATTTTGGCAGAAACCGGTGCTGAAGTTTTTGTAAACGACGGATTTGCCGTTTCTCACCGAGCACACGCTTCCGTTGTGGGATTTGCCGGGAAGATCCCAAATTTCGCGGGAAAACTAGTTGAAAAAGAAATTAAAAACTTATCACCATTCTTGTCGAAAGAAAAAATCGCGGGATTAACCGTAATTATTGGCGGAGCAAAAATGGAAACCAAAACCGCCGTGTTGAAACATTTCGCGGAAACCGCGACTAATATTATCATCGGTGGTGCGCTGGCAAACACTTTTCTCGTCGCGCAAGGATTTGATGTCGGAGAAAGTTTATACGAAGAAGATGAAGTAGAAACGGCACGACAAGTTTTAAAAATCGCGAATAACGCCCAAACCGGTGTGCATTTGCCAATTGATGTCCAATGTGCCGAAAATCCGGATAGCGAATCACTTTATTTTCCAGTGGAAGATGTCGCGGGAAGTTTGAAAATTTTTGATATTGGACCGCGAACAATTGCCAGTTTCCGCGAAATTATCGCTCATTCCCAAATAATTATGTGGAATGGACCGCTTGGTTTTTTTGAAAAACCACCATTTGATTCGGGAACGGAAGCAATTTCCCGCGAAATTATGAAAAACAAAACAGCAAAAACAATTCTGGGCGGAGGTGACACGCTCGGCGCGTTAAAACAATTTGGAATTGCCAAATCAGAATTTACACATGTCTCAACCGGAGGTGGAGCAATGTTGGAATTTTTAGAAGGCAAAAAATTACCGGGGATTGAGATTTTGAAAAGCTAAAATTTCGCGGGAAACACAAAAAAACAGTTAAAAATATGGTTAAGTTTTAAAATTTCGCGGAGATTTACTCTACCACAACCTCGACCTCTTGAATTTGTTCTTCATTTACCTTTATTACCGTAAAAACAAAAGAGTGTTCTTCACTTTTTAGTGTAATCACTTCTCCTTCTTCAGGAAACCTTTCCAATTTTTCCAGTAAAAAATAAGCCAAAGTTTTGTTTTCTTCTTCCAGCGTCCATGGGAACTTATAATTATTTTCCGCGAAATTTTCTTTTATAAAACTTTCTATTTGTTCTAATTCCGTTTCTGCTAAACAGTTAAACGAGTTTTTACCAGTTCTTTGTATTAATTTTTTTTCTTCGTCTTCTTCGTCTTCAAATTCTCCAAAAATTTCTTCCAGAATATCTTCCAGCGTAATCAATCCAATCAACCCACCATGTTCATTATAAACTAAAGCTAAATGTGTTTTTTCTTCCTGAAATTTCTTCAAAAGAGTATCAATTTTCATCGTTAATGGAATTTTCATAGGAGCCATCAAAGATAAATTAGCCAGATTTTTTTCGCGGAAACCTTCTTTCAAAAACTCTTCTACCAATGACTGAACTCTTAAAATTCCAATAATATTATCAATTTCTTCATGATAGACAGGAATTCGCGAGAAATTAGCTTCTTTAATTTCTTCCAACGCCTCCATCGTTGACATATTGTCGGGAAGCGAAAAAATCTTGCTTCGCGGAGTCATAATGGTTTCAACTTTATGCTGATCAAATTCCAAAACTCGCTCAAAAAGTTCTTTTTCGTCTTTTTCAATCCTTCCTTCGTTTTCCGATAATTCCAAAGCTGCTTTCAATTCTTCTTCACTCAGTCCATGTGTTTTTTCTTTTTTTCCCGCGAATTTTTTTGATAAAAAAGAAATCGGGGCAACAATCGGCCATAAAATCCAGCTCAAAAACTGAATTACAGGCGCGACCCAAAGCGAAAATTTTAAAGCATATTTATGCGCGAAAACTTTGGGGATAATTTCACCGAAAACTAAAATTAAAAATGTCATAACTCCGGTTACTATCCCAATAACCAAAGAAGCATTTTCCCCAAGCCCAAACTGTTCACCAAGTTTTAGCGCTACCACCGTAGCAATAGAAGATGCCGCAACATTGACTACATTGTTCCCGATTAAAATTGTTACCAAAAGTTTATCTACATCTGATTTTACCAACTCTAAACGCGCGGCGCGTTTTTTTTCGCGGGCTGTTTGTGCTTTATTTTTAAGGGCCTGAATTTTTTCCGGTCCCAAAGAAAAAAGGGCAATTTCCGCTCCGGAAAAGAATCCAGATAGAAAAAGCAACAAAATCAGTATGGGTATTTCTTCCATTCGTGAAAAATATGTGCTTAAATAATACTTAATTTCTAAAAATCTGCAAAATTTCGCGGAGAATTATTTCTTTTCCCCCCATCCCATTTTATTTCGCAAAGTTCGGAAAAAATGATTCTTTTTTAGCCGAATAAATCGCACTCGTCTGGTTGCTCTTTGAATTGTAACTTCATCACTCGGTTTTAACGAAAAATGAATTTGTCCATCAACTGTCATAGAAATTGATTCAGCACGAGAATCAAAACTGATGTTTATGGCCTTATCCGCTGGAATAACGATTGGACGATGAGAAAGTTTATGTGGGGCCACCGGAGTTACCACAATGGCGTCCAAAGCGTGTGAAACAATTGGTCCACCAGCAGACAAAGAATAAGCGGTAGATCCTGTCGGAGTGGCAAAAATTAAACCATCTGCTCGATAAATAGACAACTTTCGCCGTTCGACATTAACGCGAAAATTTGTTAGACGAGCTAATCCACCGTGACCAAAAGCAAAATCGTTTAAAGAATAGGCTCGAAATATTTTTTCTTTTTCATTATGCATATTTTTTCGCCAAACAAATGATTTTAATAACATTCTTTCGTCAACAAAAAACTTTCCCGCGAAAATTTCTTCTAAAGACTCCAGAGCGTTGTCTGGCGTTAATTCTGATAAAAATCCCAGTGTTCCAAAATTAATTCCCAATAAAAGCCCATCCTTTTTTTGTAAAGTTCGAATCATTTTTAATAGCGTCCCATCACCACCAATCCCAATTTTTAAATCGTATTTTTTTTCATCATCAACCAAATTTATTGAGTTTCCCAAAAGAGAAACCGTTCGCACATCTCCGGTAATAGTTTGTACTCCATTTTTCTGAAGAAATTTCACCAACTTACGCAAAAACTCTTTTTCTATTTTTTCTTTCTGTGGTTTATGATGTGTATAAATCGCCACAGACTTGAACTTTACCTTTTTACGAGCATTCATCGTTTTCCTTTTACTAAATTTCGCTAAAAGTGTCTAGCAAAATTTCGCGGAAAATTATTAAAGTAGAGAACTTAGCTTTTGGATTAAAAACCCACCTAAATAATCAATCGCTAGAAAAGCGAGAATCGCCGAAAAACTAAGATTTCCAATTCTGGCAAACCTAAATGGTTTAATAACCGGTTCTACAATTTGCGCGAGAATTACGCGAAATTTTAGAAAACTCTGCGGAAACCAAGACAATAAAATGTAAGCAAAAATGGCATAGCGATAAAGAGCGGCAAAAATCGCGATAAAAAATATCAAAAAGCGAATTAATTGTTCATTCATCAAAAAAATTTAACCAGCATGAGGTGGAGCAGCGTTTTGCAAAATCTCCAAAACTTGTTGAAAATATTCACCAATTAAAGGGAAATCTACCATTTTACTCATAATCCAAACCAATCCAGCTACCACAATAGTCATTCCCACAACAATCCCCAGTCCGCGAAAAATTCCCGCTATAAAATTCCATAAAATAATCCGGCGAGGTGACTTTAAATACATTACAAACTCACTAAATCCGACTTGATCAAAAATAGTCACAATTCTTTCCAAATCGCGTTTAGCTTGTTTAAATTGGTGTTCTTCAGCAATTATCCGTCGTTTTTCTTTATTCATTTTTAATTCTTAAACATTTTTATTGTAAAATTTCGCGGAAAAACTTCAAATAATTAAACTTCGGGGTTCTTATTTATTATTTGAAAAACTAAAAAATAAATTTTCGCGAAATTTTTAACGGTTTTGATATTTTTCTAAACCCAAAGCAAAAATATTCATTGCTTTAACTAATTTCTCCTGTTCCAAAATATACGCAATTCTAATTTCATTTTTCCCCAATCCGGGAGTGGCATAAAATCCTTCTGCCGGAGCAAACATTACCGTTTCTCCATTTACATTAAAATCAACCAACATCCATTTTGCAAAATCCTCAGCATTTTCAATAGGTAATTCTGCCATAATATAAAAAGCTCCGCGCGGCCGTTTACATTTCACTCCCGGAATTTTCGCGAGACTTTCAAAAACAATATCTCTTCTTTTGCGATATTCGTTATTAACTTTTTGAAAATAACTTAATGGCGTTTGAAATAATTCAATTGCTCCCACTTGCTCTAAAGTCGGAACACATAATCGACTTTGGCAAAGTTTTAAAGAATGTTGCATTAATTTCTTATTTTTAGAAGCAATAGAACCAATTCGTGCCCCACAAGCACTATATCTTTTGGAAATACTATCTACAACAATAATTCTATCCGCAATTTCCGCGAAATTTGTCATGCTGATAAATTCTCCTTCATAAACAAATTCTCGATAAACTTCATCTGCAATGATAAATAAATCATATTCCCGGGCAATTTCCGCCAAAACGGATAACTCTTCACTGGAATAAACCGCCCCGGTCGGATTGCCGGGATTGGAAAACAAAATCGCTTTAGTTTTTGAAGTAATGAGTTTTTCTATATCTAATTTTCGCGGAATTCTAAAACCATCTTCAGGGCTGGTAGTAATCGGTTTAATTTTAACACCGGCCAATTTTGCAATAGCATTATAATTTGTATAAAACGGTTCTGGGATTAAAACTTCCGCTCCTTCGTCACAGGTAGCAAGCAGAGAAAATAATAACGCCTCACTTCCTCCGTTGGTAATTAAAATTTCATTTTCCGCGAAATTTATTCCTTGTTTTTGATAATAATTGGAAATGGCTTTTCTTAATTCAGGCAACCCTGGAGAAATCGAATAACTAACCACTTTTTCTTCAAATTTTTTAATCGCTGTCATAAATCCGGGTGGTGTCTCAATGTCTGGTTGTCCAATATTTAGATGATAAACTTTTATTCCTTTTTGTTTAATATCATTAGCCAAAGGAACTAATTTTCGCAGTGGAGATTCCTGCATTTCGATAACTCTGTTCGATATTTTCATTATTAACAGTTTAGTAAA
>CAZYIR010000055.1:0-3631 GCA_964647165.1 uncultured Candidatus Peribacteria bacterium | reverse complement strand
TTTTTTCGCGGAAAACCCATCTGTCGTCATTGCGAGGAATGAAATAACGACGCAATCTCCCTTACTGTTTATTTTAGCGCGGAAAAATTCGCGGAAATGGAGATTGCCACGCTCAACAGCAAAAGAAACAACAAATCCGCTCGCAATGACGGTGGTTGTGTTTGTTTTTTCGCGAAATTTTCATATTTTCCTATCCCTGAGCGACGAATATTTTTCAAAAACGAGAAGTCGAATGGGTCTTCCGCTGGTTTAAAAAAAAATAATAGGAAGATCCTTCGATTCAATTCGGTCTTACCTTTTGTCTCCCACTCAGGAATAGGAAATTGATTGATTTTTTCGCGGGAAATTTGCTTTAATATTAAATTTAATGTATAAGTTACAAATGATGAACAGCGTTCAAACAATTAAAAAAAGTCTTTATACTTGCTTTCATAATCCGGCAAGTCATCAAGCCCGGATTGTTAATGGGGCTATAACTTTTTTAATTATTATTTCCATTGCCGTTATTCCTTTACATTTCATTGCTCGATTAAATGGCATGGAATGGATGGATAATAGTTTGGTTTTTTTCGATAAAGTTGTAGTAACTATTTTTACCATTGAGTATTTATTGCGAATCTGGACCAGTAAAAATCCGCGAAAATTTATTTTTTCTTGGGAAGGACTGGTTGATCTTTTTTCAATTCTTCCGTTTTATTTTGATAAATTCGGTTTACTCAAAGAATTTTCATTTGCTTTTGAAACTTTCTTATTAATGAGGATAATTCGTGTTTTAAGGTTTACCACTATGTATGGTATCGAACAAGAAGCGCTGGCCAAATGTGAATCAAATCCTAAATTTTATAAAATCCCAAATGAAAAAGTGGAGCGTGTTATTCAAAAACACCCCATAATATTTATGGTGGGAATGATTTTACCACTGGTTTTTACCAGTTTTAGTTTAATGTCTATAATTGCTGCAAAAGCTTACGAGTGGAATTCTTGGTTGATAGCTCTCGCGATTTTATTTGCCGCCATGGCTTTACTTTTCTTTATTAAAGCTTGGTTGGATTACAACTATGATGTTGTTTATATAACTACTCATCGAGTAATTTTACAAAATCACGAAATTTTTGGATCTGAAACAAATGGTTTAATGTACGACGCCATAACTAATGTTATTCCGAATAATCGTGGCTTCATTCGTTGGGCTTTGGGCTTGGGACATATTGAAATAGAAACCGCCAATCGAGATGGAACAATTGTTTTTGACAATGTTCGTCATCCACACAAAGTCGTGCAAAAAATCGCGGAAAATAGGGTGCGCGCACGAAAACGCTTAGAAAAAATTCGCGGAACTACGGAGGGTAATAAAGAAACAACAAACAACAATCCTAATCAGGGATGTGCAATTTCTTAAGTAATTGAAAATTCGCGGAAAATTTCGCGAAAAAATTATTAGTTATTTAGTTTTTCACGAAATAATTTTTGCACCAAAGCCGGATTTGCTTTTCCCCGCGAAATTTTCATCACTTGACCAACCAAAAATCCAATAACTTTTTCTTTTCCTGCTTTAAAATCGGCTACCACCTGCGGATTTTTTGTCATTACTTCGTCAATCCAATTCTCTAAATCGCCTGAATCAGACACTTGTTCCAACCCTAATTCTGTCATTAAAATTTCTGCTGACTCCCCTGTTTCCATCGCTTTTTCCAGAATTTGTTTTGCTCCGGAGGAGGAAATAATTCCTTTTTCTAACAATGTAATGACATCTGCAAAATGAACTGGCTTTATCTGTGTTTTTCTCCAGTTATTGTTAGACAGCAGTGAAGAAAATATTAATTTCGCGGATTTCTGAGGAGCTGCTGAAAGTCGAACAACTTCATCAAAAAAATCCGATAATTCGCGTGATTCTGATAACTTTAAAGCATCTAAATCGGTTAATCCATAATCTTTTCGGTATCGCCAAAACCGAACTGTCGGCAATTCCGGCACTTCCCGCGAAATTTTCTCAATTTCCTTATTTGTAAAAACTAATGGCGGAACATCCGGTTCTGGAAAATAACGATAATCGTCAGCTGACTCTTTAGCTCGTAAAAGTTTTGTTTTTTCTTGTTCATCCACCCACCCTCTCGTTGAATCTTGAACCGGAGGTTGCCCGGAATCCCATAATTTTGTTTGGCGCGAAATTTCGTACTCAATTGCTTTTTCCAAAGCGGAAAATGAGTTTAAATTTTTTATTTCAGCTCGCGGATAAAGTTGTTTGTCCCCTTGGGGACGCAAAGAAACTGAAGCATCAAAACGCATCATTCCTTTTTCCATATCAGCATCCGAAGCGCCAACCAAGCGCAAAATCTTCTGAATTTCTTGAGCCAATGCTCGTGCTTCCAACGGCGAACGCAAATCAGGTTCGGTCACTATTTCAATTAGTGGTGTTCCCGCACGATTAAAGTCTACCAAAGTCCCCTGATCCGAATGGGTTAATTTTCCAGCATCATTTTCCAGATGAATCCGAGTTATTTTAATTTTTTTCGCGGAAATTTTGTTCACATTTCCGTGTTTATCTTTTGTTGGAACCAATATTTCTATTTCCCCATTTAAAGCTAGCGGTTGATCGTTTTGGGTAATTTGATAACCAGTTGGCAAATCCGGATAAAAATAATTTTTTCGGTCAAATTTAGAAAAATTTTGAATTTCACATTGCAAAGCGGCCATTGCTCGTAAAGCTTTTTGTAAAGCTTGAAAATTCAAAACCGGTAATGTTCCTGGAAATCCTGTACAAACCGGACAAATTCGCGAATTTGGTTTCACACCAAAAGCATCATTATCACAACTACACCAAAGTTTTGATTTTGTTGACAATTGAGCATGAATTTCGAGGCCGATAACCGTTTCTAATTCCATCTACATAAGTATACGAAAAAAGTCTTATTAATAGAAACAAAATCCCGCGAAATTTCGCGGGATTTCATAGTAGAACTTTGACTTAGTTTTTCATCTTCTAAATTATCTAGAATCAATGTCTTTTAAAATATTAGATAATAGTGCAAACGCATCTCCTCTTTTTAAATTCATTCCGGCGTTAGATTTATTTAGCCATTCTGGAATAACTTCTGCGTTTTTTAACGCATTCTCATACGGAACATACCATTCAATTTTTGCTCCATATGTCAGTCTGTCTGCAGTTTCTTTGTCAATATAGCCAAATGAAATTGCCGCGATTTTAAATAGCTCCGCCTTATTTATTGTTTTATTTGGCCTATATAATCCATCTTTATATCCGTGTATAATATTTTGATATTGCATATTTTGGATAAAATCATGAAACCACGCCGTCTTTTTTACATCAGGGAACGTCGATAAATTTACACAATCCCCTTGTTTTAATTTATCCCCTCTAGCCAATGTAAATATTTTTGCAACTTCTCCACGACTTATTGCATCATTTAGTCTTGCATAACCTGTTTCTGCGTCTCCACTTACAATTTTTTGCTCTCCTAAATCAATAAGTGCAGCATAGGCTCTGTGATTTTTGTTTGCGTCTCGGAATAGATTATTTCTCACCCCTTTTCCGCGATTACTTGGATATCTTGTATACTGAATCTCGCTACATGATATCTGTTTTTCTTCAAATTCTTCTACAATTTCACCA
>CAZYIR010000054.1:0-1524 GCA_964647165.1 uncultured Candidatus Peribacteria bacterium | reverse complement strand
TCGCGAAATTTTGGCCTGTGAGAACGAAGAATGTAAGAAGAATTACCAAATTCAGAAACCGGAACTGCGGTTTTACCGCAAAATGAATCTACCAATCCCGCGCAAATGTCCTGATTGTCGACACGCGGAGAGAATGAAACTAAGGAATCCGCGAAAACTTTTTTCACGGAACTGTGCCGACTGCGGAAAAGACATTCAGACCACTTTCGCTCCGGACCGCCCAGAAAAAGTCTTGTGTGAGGATTGTTATTTAAAGGTTGTTAATTAAAATGGAATCTTATCTATACGAATTCTTATTTTTCGCGATAATTTCCGCGCTCGCCATATATTTATCTATAAAAATTTTCCCGAAAATTGGACTTTTAGATTTCCCTGAACGCTACGGGAAATCCCGCGAAAAAATTCCTTATCCTGGAGGACTTACTTTGGTTGTTTTAATAATTTTAATACTGATTTGGCAAAAAGAATATCTTTTGAGTGGATTGACGACAATTCTCGCGGGAATTTCTTTTTGGGATGATCGCAAAAATCTTGCAATTTTCCCTCGACTATTAGTTCAACTTTTTGTGGCAATAGTTTTCGCCATATTTATTGCAAAAATAAACTATATTGGAAACCCATTTTCTTTTAACAGCTTCGAAATTCCGCAAAATCCCGCGATTTTTCTGACAATTATCTGGATTATGGCCATACAAAATGCGATGAACTGGTTTGATGGATTGAAAGGATTATGTGTGGGAGTCGCTGGAATTGGATTTCTGGCTCTAGGAATTTTTGGCTTAATTCGCCCTGAAGTTTTATGGGAAACAGATTTAACAATGGCGACGACAATCACTTTTTCAATTGCGGGAATCCTGTTGGGAAGCTGGTTAACATTTTTTCGCGGAAAAATATTACTTGGCGACACTGGTTCACAAATTATTGGTTTTCTTCTAGCGGGATTTTCAATAATCGCGGGGACAAAAATTGCTACAACTTTATTAATATTGGGACTCCCCTTGATAGACTTGGTTTTTGTTACTTTACGCCGAATTTTTTTAGATAAAAAATCTCCTTTTCTCGGCGATGGGAAACATCTTCATCACTTAGTTTCGCGAAAAATTGGCAAACAAAAAGCTGTTTTATTATTTATGGCAATTTCCGCGACATTTGCCGGAATTTCAATTTTTCTAACTGGTTGGTATAAACTTCTTTTTATAATTTTCTTAAATTTAACAATTATTGGACTGTATTTTTACAGTTGGAACAACTTTAAAATAAAATAAATTATATTTTTAAAACAACTGAACAATAATTCGATTCTATTTGGTTATTTAGATATATCACTCCCTCCGCGAAATTTTAAATTTCCTTATAAGTTCGCTCATTTCTTCTTTTGAGATATTTTAGAAGAATTTCCTCGCCATTATCAAAATAAATTATTCGATAATTTCCCGCTCGTACACGATAAATATATTCATATCCTTTAAGTTTTTTTCTATTTAAATCTGTAAAATCACGATTTTTAAGTTTTTTAAAAATTTC
>CAZYIR010000053.1:0-2361 GCA_964647165.1 uncultured Candidatus Peribacteria bacterium | reverse complement strand
ACAACCGCGACAGGTTTGTCACTTTTGTGATTTATCGCTGTCCAAATTTCCGCGAAATTATGTCCGTCAATTTCCAAAACTTCCCAGTTTTTACTACGGAAAAATTCCGCGATATTTATGTCGCAAACTTCTGCTAAAGTCCCTGAAATCTGTAAGTTATTATAATCCACAAAAACCGTCAGATTACTTAATTTTTCCTGCGCGGCAAAAAGCGCCGCTTCGTGAACTTGTCCTTCTTGCATTTCCCCATCTCCGAGAAAACAAAAGACTTTTTTCGCGGGATTTTCCTTTTTTTCAACTACCGCCATCCCCACTGCTGCGGAAATCCCAACTCCCAATGGACCAGTTCCAAAGTGGATTCCCGGAATATGTCGCGATACATGTCCTTCAAATTTTGAACCGAATTTTCGGAAATTCGCCACCACATCTTCTTTATCAATTGCTCCACATTCCGCGAGAACTGCGTAAACTGCTGGTGAAGTATGTCCGTTAGAAATCACTATTTTTTCGTCAGTCTCAGTCAACCGAAACACATACAAAGTCGCTAACATATCAAGCATTGATAATGAACCGCCCGGATGACCGGATTGTGAATTTTTAACCATTTCAATAATACTTCTCCGACACGATGTGGAAAAAATGTTCATAAAATTTTCGCGGGATTTTCCCAAAGATTCTGTAGCTGAAGGAACTGTAAAGTCCATATTTTAAGGTGATTAATTTTCAATCCTTCGTTAACTGAGGACGAGTCGCGAGAATTATAGAGATTTTTTAAATTTTCGCGAAATTTTTAACTTTTGAATTTTAATTGTTATAATTCTTCTGAAATGACAAAAGATATTCGCAGTCTCAACGGAAACAGCGCGGTCGCGGAAGCGATGCGCCAAATAAATCCTGATGTTTTTGGATTTTACCCAATTACTCCAACCAGTTATATCGGAAGTGCTTTTTCTAAATATGTTGCGGACGGGATTATTGATTCAGAATATGTTTGTGCGGAATCTGAACACGCCGCTCTATCAATTTGTGTTGGAGCTTCTGCTGCCGGCGGACGAGCCGTTACAGCGACAGCTAGTCAAGGACTGATTCTAATGAGCGAAGTTCTGTGGAACGCTTCTGGAATGCGATTGCCAATTTTATTAATTAACGGAAATCGCGAAGTTGGGGCGCCATTATCTATCCACTGTGGACATTCCGATATTATGGGAGTACGGGACGCGGGATGGATTCAAATTTTCGCGAAAAATCCGCAGGAGGCCTATGATTTCACACTTTGTGGATTTCCAATTGCCGAGGCAAAAAATGTTCGCACACCAATAATGGTGGCAATGGATTGTTTTCACACCACACACACGCAAATGCCAGTGGAACTTTTAAGTGACAAAGTTTCCGCGAAATTTGTGGGGGCAACTTTGCAGATGAATCCTCTTTTAGATATAGAAAATCCGGTTGCTTACGGGAATTTTGACCGTCCAACTTACTTTATGAGTCATAAAAAAGAGCAATTAGAAGGTTTGGAAAATGCCGTTGCACAAACGAAAAAAGTTTTTAAAAATTTCGCGGAAATTTCCGGTCGAGAATACAAAGTTATTGAAGAAATTCAGACTAAAGACGCTGAAATTATCTTTGTCGCCTTGGGAAGTGTTATTGGAACTTTGGAAGTTGCGGTTAAGAAATTGCGCGAACAAGGAATTAAAGCGGGAATTGTAAATCCGCGACTTTTCCGACCTTTGCCTGATGAAGATTTACGAAAATCTTTAAATCCCGCGAAAAAAGTAATTGTGCTAGATCGAGTTTATCCAGCTGGGGCTAAATATTCGCCATTGGCGGAAGCTGTTTTCTCTGTTTTTGAAAACTCCGCGAAAAAACCGGAAATCAAAAATGTAATTTACGGACTTGGATCACACGAAACACCGAGTGATAAATTAGTTGAAATTGCTAAAAATTTCGCGGAATTATCCGAAAAACCAACTTGGTTGTGTGACTGAACCGATAAAATAGAGCGAAATATTGTTTAGAATTTAATTTATCCGCGAAAATTTGTTTTTTAGAAGAGCTATTTTTATTTTGTTTCCTATAATATTATTTAAAATTGAGACCTTTGAAACGGTGATTCCCAGCAATTCTCCCAACATAATTATAACTGAAACCAACTTTAAAGGATTTTCGTCATTTAATATACGACTAATTAAATCTTCTTTGGCCAACATATTCAAAACGGTAAAAGTCAATATAATTCCCATACCACCGCGCCAAAGCAAATCATCCTTATCTAAAGAATAAAACCCGTTTTTCAACTCAGTGTTTTTGGCTAAAATTTGAGCAATTTCTCGGGCTATTTCCTTTTTTTCCGCGAAATTT
>CAZYIR010000052.1:0-1976 GCA_964647165.1 uncultured Candidatus Peribacteria bacterium | reverse complement strand
TCATAATTTTAGTTTGATTCATTTTTTACAAGCTAATTACTTTTACGGAATAAGGCTCTAATTTTAGGTTAACTTCTGCAGATGATGAAGAATATAAAACTCGCAAAGTATTTATTTCGCGGGATTTCTCAATATAATCATCAACTTCGTCCATATCTAATTCACAAGTCCCAGAAAGACAGCTTACAGAAATTTCAGATTCCGCTTCAGGATAGTACTCAAATACCTTAGCTGGAATCGTTCTCATCCTTGGACCAATTAAGTTCAAATTCACTTTAACTGTTTCTGGTCCGTCATTTACCAAAACGATTATATGAATTCCCCTCTTTTTAAATCCTTTCGCAATAAAATTTCCTTTATACGAATAATCGCTCATTCCACCATCAATATGAGTTGTAATCAACTTTGAACCCTTTAGTTGATTATGTAAATAAAAGGACAAAAATGCCTTTCCTAAGACAATTTCTCGTCCTCTTGGACGACTTACAAATAAAGCCATATCTGTGCCGTTTCCTTCGTAAAAATGAGCATGTGTTAAATTTTCAACCTCTTGCATCAAAATCATCACACCAGTCGCATAAGTAAACATATGCGGCTGTGAAAAAGCAACTATTGGAGCTTTCCCCTTTTTAACTTCGTTATGACAAGCACCACCTGCTCCGATATTCCATTCTGTAATATGAATTGGTTTATCTATAAACCCTTTCAAAGATAAATTTGTTTTTAAATCAGTAATCCACGAAACAAATCCCGCGAAATTTGCCTTTGTGCACCCTCCATAATGATGTGCTGAGAAAAAATCTAAATTACTCAACCCCACTTTATCTATAAAATCATGTAATAACTCGTATTTAGTAGTTAATCCATGATTTACTCCCGGCGTAAAGCCACCTGCCCCGGCTGTTGACACCCCAGCAGAGTGCACGCTTTCAAGTGTTTTTTTAATAAGTTTATAATAAGATTCATTATCTCCTACCCAAAACCGCCCATCTGCCTCATTATGAACTTCAACTGCTGAAATTTCTGGTTTAACATGTTTTTTTCCAAAATAGCCCAAATAATGTCTTAAAATATTTGTAGCAACTTTTGCAAAACCTTCTTCGTGACCTTTAGCAACATTATTTGGTCCATTCCAACTTTCACCTAATCGGAGATACAACTTCGCACCAATATCAATAATTGATTGAACTTTTTTATCAACTGCATCAAATTTATAATTACCAATATCACTAATATTTCGCGGATTTTTCGCTTTCCAAGTCAAACGATAAGAATCTTTTTTTAAAAAACAAGAATCTCCGTAATCATCACCCGTTTTATCAAAAATAGCTTCATCATCCTGATAAATTTTACAAACATCCAGATCATCATCATGCATCCGTACTTCACTAATTCCAATTTTTTTATACCCTTCACGCAAATCTATCGTCACACCTGTTTTTTTCTTTAACAAGGGCGCTTTATTTACTCCTAATAAATCTTTGTAATCTCCTTCTATATCCGCGAAATTTATTTTCACATTATATTCTGGTGAAATTGAAGATATTTTTCCTGGAATTTTATCTTGTTTATGTGTTTTGGTTTTTTTCTGATGAGGAATATTTTTGGGTGAATGAAACGCTTGTCCTTGTATGTTTTGATAAGCTGGTTTTCCCACTTTGAGAAAATTTTTCGCGGGATTTCCAAAAAATAAAACTCCCCCCACAGTTACAACAAAGACTCCTGTCACTAAAGATAATTTTTTCATATTGTCTTAATTTAGATTAAATAATTTTCAAAAGTATAGCACAAACTCTGAAATCCCGCGAATTTCCCTTTCGTAGGGGCGTGATTTATCGCATCTTTTTTTAATGATTAGGCGCCATAAATGGACGCCCCTACATTTTCCTTAATAACTAAATTTCCATGAATATGATTTGGCATCACAATAAATTCTCCTAATTCTACATTGTTAAAATTTCGCGGAATTTCCTGCC
>CAZYIR010000051.1:0-2689 GCA_964647165.1 uncultured Candidatus Peribacteria bacterium | reverse complement strand
ATGAAAAAACGATTTATCGGACTCCTATCAGGAATTATTTCGGCTTTATCTTTAGCCTTTATTTACGACAAATACTTAAAAACAAAACTAAATCATCAAATTTTAAAAACCAAAGCAATCCAATTTGTTTCACGAAAAATTAGCCCGAGAGACTATCACCCTACAGACAGATTTTTTCGCGAAAATCCTTTAGCGATTTTATTGTTAATTGTTTTGGCGTCTTTTTTAATTTTTAATGGAGGTCTGCAAAATTATTTACGATTTTTTCAAGCTTCAATGATTCAGATGAAATACACAACTGAGCCATTTGATGGAGCTGTTCCTCCTATTTCCAAAGTTCCTAAATGGACAGAATTAACAGTCGCCGAACGCCAATATTCATATTCTCAAATTCCCGCGAAAAAATTAATTCCACTCCCTCATTACAGTGTAAGTGACTTTCAACGCGGAAAAACCTGGAAAGTAAATAACGAACGAGAAAGAAACGCCTATATTACTTATCCCGTACCAAACTTAGGGACCTATACATTAGACGGAACTGAAGGAACGGGTGCACATACCGGTTTGGATATTAAAGTCCCGGTTGGGACACCTGTTCATTCAATTTCTCGCGGAGTTGTTGTTAAAGCCAAAAACCAAACAACTGGCTTTGGTAAACACATTGTAATTATGCATATCAATGTTCCTGATCCGCAAAATCCCGCGAAAAAAATTACTCTTTTTTCCGCCTACGCACACCTTTCTCAAATAAAAGTTCGAGAAGGAGATCAAGTTCAAAAAGGACAAATTATTGGATTTTCCGGCGCTTCCGGAATGGCAACTGCTCCACATCTACATTTCCAAATAGATAAAGCTGATGCTCCATTTCACCCTTACTGGCCAATCACCTGGAACGATGTCGTTAGAAACCATTTAAACTCTTTTTACGATGCCGTTCGACAAGGAGTTAATAAAAATCTCGCGAAAAAATATACCGTTCATCCAATGAAATTGGTTTATAAAAATATTGCTTATACGCCAACTTCAACTTCAAAAATTGTAGCCAGTGCCGGACAATTGGAAAAAGAAATTTCGCGAAATAATACGAATAATTCTGTGAATAAACCTTCTTATAATCATCGTTCTCAAAACATTTCCCTTAATCGCCGAAAAAGAGTCGTTCGCCGAAAAAATTCGCGTGGACGACGCTTCCGCTTTAAAGACACCACAACTCCCAAAACAAATAATCATATCCGAATTGCTACTCGTCGAACAAATTTGGGCTTGAAAACATTACACGCCAGTGCTCCAACCACCAAAACCACCAAAACCGCTTCCACACGAACTGTCAATACTCAGCAAAATACTTCCGCGAAAAATTTATCTTTTCAAAAATATGGACAAGACGAAATGTGGTTTGAAATGACAGACCGAATGTTTATTCCCGGAACACCTAAAATTATTCGATTGTTTGCCAAAAACTCTGTCTTAACTAATTCTGGAGTTACTTTGCGAACAACTTCGCGAAATTTTGTAAAAATTACTCCTGACACGATCCCTTCTACATCCTTTAAAAATGGATTTGTGGAAATAAAATTAACAACTAATTCAAAAACTCCTTTTAAACTTGTTGCCGAAACGGCTAAACAAAAAATCACTTCTCCTTCTTTGTTAGCTAAATCATTTTCAGATATACCATCAATTGGCAAAGACCGAATTTTCGCGGAGTTTGCCAATAAAAATAAAATTATTACGGCTGATTCGCGAGGGAATTTCCGTCCAAAAGGATTTTTAAACCGTGCGGAAGCGGTTAAAGCAATCATCATGGCAAATAAAATTCCGCTGGTTCCCGCGAAAAAAGAATTCAATGATGTTAATCGGCAAGCTTGGTTTGCTAAGTATGTTTCTACAGCAGTTGCTCAAAAACTTGTTTCCGGATACGCAGGAAACTTGTTTAAACCAGCCCAAAATATCACCAAGGCTGAGTTTTTGAAAATGGCGTTGACCGCTAAAAATATAACTCCTCATGATACAAAATTTTCACCTTATCGCGATGTTTCAGCTGATTCTTGGTATGAACCATATTTTTCTTTTGCGCGTAATAACGGACTATTAACAGCTAGCTCGCAAGGTTATGTTTATCCAAATAAACCAATTACTCGTTTAGAGGCAGCGCGAATTTTTTACAAACTGTCACAATTAAAATAAAATTTCGCGAAATTTTGTGAAATCATAAAAAACCTCTATACTGCCGAAAATAAATAAACAAAAAAATAAATATGGATTCTGAAAAATTAGTTAATGCCGCCATTTCTCAGAACGCTTCTGATATACATCTTTCTCCGGGACTACAAATTCATTTTCGTATCGCCGGAAAATTGGTTAAACAAGGAGAACAAATTGTTGATGCTAAATTAATCCAGCAATTCTTGCTTCCCATTTTAAACGATCGACAAAAAAAGGCTTTACAAATAAATCGTCAAATTGATTTTGCTGTTCAAGGACCACAGGGAGTGAGGATGCGTGGGAACGCCTTCTTTCAGGAAAAGGGATTAAGTGTTTCGTTGCGATTAATTCCCGCGAAAATTCCCGATATTCATACCTTGGGATTTCCTAATTTTGTAATTGATAATTTGGTTAATAAAAAGAAGGGAATGGTTTTGATAGTAGGGGCAACCGGACGAGGTAAAACTACAACATTGGCTTCTGT
>CAZYIR010000050.1:0-8354 GCA_964647165.1 uncultured Candidatus Peribacteria bacterium | reverse complement strand
GCGACGAATGTTTTTCAAAAACAAGAAGTCGAACGGGTCTTCCGCCTGCTCAAGAAAAAACAATTGTTTTTTCGCGGAAAAACTCGCTGGTCGTCATTGCGAGGAACAAAGTGACGAAGCAATCTCCCTTACTGTTCATTTTACCGCGGAAAATTTCGCGGAAATGGAGATTGCCACGCTCAACAGCAAAAGAAACAACAAATCCGCTCGCAATGACAACACACTTCGTCATTGCGAGGAACGAAGTGACGACGCAATCTCCCTTACTGTTTATTTTGATGCAGAAAATTTCGCAAAAAAAAACGCCCCGCAGGGCGTTTTTTTTGTGAAATACCTAAACTTAAGTTTATTACCAACTTATTTCATTACTGCTAGCGTATACAAAATCACCACCACTAGCATTCAAAGTTACCTTTCTATTACCACTACCATCAGCCGCACCACATCCCGTTACTACAGCAACTCCATTCGGAGTTCCTGCTGCAAAGTATTGCTCACTAGAATTTGCACTATCTGCATTTTCTTCAGAACAACCAGCCACAACAAAATCTTGTTTATCATTTGAATATAAGTAAGTATACTGATATCCATTTTTACTATCAGGAGTAGCATATCCTTGTGTATTTAATTTTGTATCTAATGCAGCACGACCAGCAACAGAATAATCCACAGTTTCTTCAGTTGCATTAAGCACTTTCATAATAGTAGCAATATTTTGCACTGCTGATTGTCGCTCTGCATCACGAGCTTTTTTGAAGTAACCACCGAAAGTGGCCACAGAGATTGTTGCTAGGATACCGATAATTACGATAACCACAAGCAATTCAATCAAGGTGAAACCTTTTTTGTTTGTGTTCATTTTTATTTTGGTTAAGAAATAAATAAAAAATGTAATTCAAGTGTAAATAGAATCCCGCGAAAAAACAAGTTTTGTGTTCAACTTTGGGTAGAGAGTGATTAAAAATTGTGTTCTTTATGTATTTTATTCATTCAGCATTACGAAGAATAAAACAATAAAACAATCTTCCCTGCTGTTTCTTTTCCGCGAAATTTTCATATTTCCCTATCCCTGAGCGACAAATGCTTTTCAAGTACCAGAAGTCGAACGGGTCTTCCGCTTGCTCAAAAAAATAATTGATTTTTTCGCGGAAAAACTCGGTGGTCGTCATTGCGAGGAACGAAGTGACGAAGCAATCTCCTTTACTGTTTATTTTGATGCGGAAAATTTCGCGGAAATTCCACCCACAACACAATAAACTTACTTAAAAAGTTTGAATACTGCTTTGAATTGATCTTATGTAATCACGCATTTCTACTGGTCCACGCAACTCATAATAACTCTGAGAATTTCGCGGAAATTGCACTACCAGCAAATCATTCTCCTGACTTTCATATAATTTTTCAAGCGGACTCTCATCGGGAACAATATTCAAAACAATTTGAGCATCAGTCGGAACTTTTATTTCATGTTTTGCAAAACCAACCTGAGTTAAATAATTATCCGTTGGTCCGAAATTTTTAAACCATAATCCATAAGGAACTTTCATTGAAAATTTGTAGTAGTCTGATTGATAAAAATAAGCTCGATCGTCAATCAAATTATTAAATTCCGCTGAAAAATTCGCGGAAGAAGTCTCAGCCGATTCAGAATTGTCACCTTCGGTTTCATTTTCAACTTCTTCATCTTTTTCATCAGACTCTTTGACTTCATCGTCACCAAAAATTCGCGAAATTATACTCCCCTCTTCTGGTTGATTTTGTTCTTGTTTTTTGTCGTCTGTTGTTGTTTCTTCTTCCTTTGATTTTAAAAGCTTTAACTCTTCTTCAGCGCGTTTCCGTAGTTCTTCCTCATGTGCAAGTTTTACATTTTCTTCTCCTTCCACAAAAGAATTAAGTAACTTAAAAAAATCTTTTTTTCGCGAAAAATCATCAGCCTGACTGCTAAACACAAAAACATACTTTTTATGAGGAAAAATATTAGAAAATAATGTAACTTCTTGGCGAATTTGCCCACCGTCAAAAGTAGTACTTTTTTTAATTCCAGCCATATTGGCAATAACTATATTGGGATCACTTGTTTTATCAAATGAACTAACATCTTTAACTGCAAAAGTTAAAAAGACTTTTCTGTTGGGATCTTTCTTATCTATAAAGTGCACACTACCGTCTTCTAAAAGAGAACTTTCCCAATTACTCGGCACCACAAAGGAATAATTTTGTGTCTCAAAACGACCAGTTGATTTTTCTGAATTATTTTCCAAATCTTTAACTCGAATCGCTTCCACCCAAAAAATAGGACGCATTTTTTCTTTTCGAAAAACACCATCAACCTCTACCATTCTCCCTTCAAATTCTTCTAAACGAACAATGTCACTAGCCAATAAAGCCACTAATTTATTGTCTTTTTCCAAACGGTGAGTAGCTCGCGTAGAAACCGAAACGGAAAAAGGGAAAATTTCTCCATATAAAGTTTCTACTTTCTCGGTAGAAATTTTCGCGAAAGGATCTTCCTGTTTTTGTAAATTAGGAAAAGTACAAGCTGACAAGAATAATGTTAACAAAACTATCAGAAACCTGGATGTTTTTTTCATTGTGTAAGAAATAATTCCCGCGAAATTTTCTATTTTTTGAAGTAAAAATCAAGTTTCTTATTCCGTTGTCGGAAGACTACTCTCTTTCTGAGTTGCTCGCGCTTTTTCGGCAATTGAATGCGCTAAATCTTTAATTTTCACAGTAATTCCCAAAGTTTGTTCTGGATTAAGTTTCTCAGCTTCATCAGCCAAATTCCAAGCATTACTTGCCGCTTCCAAAACAGCTTCCAATTGTCCGTTCTCTCCGGATACATACGCCCCGACCAAATTTTTTATTGATTCGGTTATTTTAGTTGATGATTTCACAGTTATATTATCCGGTAAAAAATCATTCAAAATACTCATCGTTCTCTCCGCTATTCCAACATTTAATCCCGCACTCAATAGGTCGGCAGATTCCAACATATTAATTGTTTTTATCAAATGATTTTCCGCGATATTTAACAAAATCTGCGGATCTAAACCATGACCTTTATCTAAAGTCCTGAACAAAATATCAATTGCTTCTCCGCGTGTAAGGTTTTTCGCGGGATTAGCTTTTTCTTCTATATCTAAATCTATAATTTTAAATTTCGCGGCAAACTTTACATAAGGAGCAAACCAAGCATCCGCCGGAACATCTTTTGGTTCAACATTCAAAATTTTCGCGTAATCATCCGGATTAATTTCAAAAGCTTTTAAAACCATTTTCAGAAATTCCGCCTTATTTACCTGTCTGGCAGGCACAAAATTACCTGTATCCCCGTCTCCAGAAACAATTCCCAAATCAGCGGCGGTTTCTACATATTTAGCAAACCAAGCATCTGACGATACATCTGCAAATTTTCCCGCGAAATTTTCTTTAATTTCCTTATCTGCAGCAACCAAAATTACTTTCAAAGCTTCTGCTCGATTAATTGCTTTTTCGGGACCGAATGTTCCATCTGGATATCCATTTATAACACCTCTCTCAACTAAATAAGTTGTTGGTAGATAATAAAAATGTGTCACCGGCACATCGGGAAACGCGTAAGTAACATTTATCAAAGCTGATATTACCAAAGCGCCAACTATTAAAAATCTTTTCATTATAATTATTTAAAAAACTACTTAAATGATAGAAAAAATTTCGCGGAAAGTAAAAATTTTTTAAATTAATCCATTATTTAAAAACCAATTCCCCTTTATTTTCATCAACCGTAATTTTTCCTTGCACACTACCATCTAGTAATTTTAAAGCTAACGGATTAAGCATTTCTCGCTCAATAGCTCGTTTCAAAGGACGCGCTCCAAAATCCGGATCAAATCCAATTTTCGCGAGATATTCTTTAGCTTTATCGGTTATTTCCAATTTTATTCCTTGGTTTACTGATAAACGATTAATTATTTTAGTTAATTCCAGCTCTAGAATTTCGCGAATATTTTCTTTGGTTAAAGCGTGAAACGGAATTATGTCGTCCAATCGATTTAAAAATTCCGGACGGAAGTAAGTGGTTAATTTTTCGCGGAGAACTTTTTCCGCGATTTCTTTACCGTCTTTAAATTCTTTGGAAAGCAAATTAGAAGTAAAAATAATTAGTGTGTTTTTAAAATCAACAGTTCGTCCTTTGGCGTCTGTTAGTCGTCCGTCGTCCAAAATCTGTAAAAATAAATTGAAAACATCTCGATGTGCTTTTTCAATTTCGTCAAACAAAATTACGGAATACGGATTTCGACGAACTTTACCAGTTAATTGTCCTTCTTCTTCATAGCCGACATATCCCGGAGGCGAACCGATTAATTTCGCGACAGAATGACTTTCCATAAATTCCGACATATCAAAACGAATTAGAGCACTTTCGGAATCAAATAATAAATCGGCAAGACTTTTGGCTAATTCGGTTTTTCCAACTCCAGTCGGTCCGAGAAATAAGAATGATCCTATGGGGCGATTCCCATCAGAAAGTCCGGCTCGGTTACGACGAATAGCATTGGAAACGGATTTAACCGCTCTTTTTTGTCCAATCAGTCTTTTCGCTAACTCGTCTTCTAATTTCGCGAGTTTTTCAGACTCTTTTTCTGTTAATTTTGTAGCCGGAATTCCTGTCCATTTGGCAATAATTTCCGCAATATCGTTTTCTGAAATTTCATCTCGCGCTAATTTTTTTTCGCGAGATTTTGCCTTAGCTTCGGCCAATTCTTTTTCCAGTTGCGGGATTTTACCATGACGAATTTCCGCTGCTTTGGAAAAGTCGGCATTTCTTTCCGCAATTTCGGCTTCATATTTTAAATTATCTAATTCCTCTTTTATCCGCGAAATTTTATTCATTACTTCTTTTTCCGATAACCATTCAGCTGTTAAGTTTTTTAATTCTTCATTTAAATCAGATAATTGTTTTTCAACTTCTTTTAGTCTTTTTGGTTTTAAATTCTCTTTTTTCAAAGCTGCTCGTTCAATTTGTAAAGTCAAAATTTTTCGTTTTAGTTCAGAAACCGCTTCCGGCTCAGACTCAATCTCCAGTTTTAATTTAGACATTGCCTCGTCAATTAGATCAATTGCCTTATCCGGTAATTTTCGATCTGGTAAAAATCTCTGTGAAAGTTTAACCGCAGCAATCAAAGCGTCATCAGTAATACGAACTTTATGATGAAGTTCATATTTTTCGCGAATTCCTCGTAAAATGGCAACAGCTTCTTCAAAACTTGGTTCATCAACCATAACCGGCTGGAAGCGTCTTTCCAAAGCAGCATCTTTTTCGATATATTTTCGATATTCATTCAAAGTTGTTGCCCCGATAGCATGTAATTTACCACGAGCCAGAGCCGGTTTCAAAATGTTTCCGGCATCCATTGATCCTTCACTGGCTCCCGCTCCAACAATTGTATGCAATTCGTCGATAAAAAGAATTATGGCCCCGTTAGCTTTTTCAATCGCTTTTAGAACATTTTTTAAGCGGTCTTCAAATTCTCCGCGATATTTTGCTCCGGCCACCAAAGCGGCGAGGTCCAGCCCCATAACTCGTTTATTTTTTAAAGATTCCGGGACTTCTCCCGCGAAAATTTTATGTGCCAATCCTTCAACAATTGCCGTTTTCCCCACTCCGGGATCACCGACCAAAACTGGATTATTTTTAGTTCGCCGAGAAAGAATTTGAATTGTTCGGCGAATTTCTTCATCGCGTCCAATAATCGGATCAATTTTTCCTTCTTCGGCCAGTTGAGTAAAATCAACACAATATTTTTCTAAAGCTTCCAATTTCTCGTGTCCTTCCGCTGAGTCAATTTTTTCGTCTCCGCGTAAAAATTTTAAAGATTCAGTTAAATTTTCGCGAGAAATTCCCAGTTCTTCCAAAAGAGTTTTGGCTGTAGAAGATGCTTCAAAAACCGCCAACCAAAAATGTTCAACCGACATAAATTCATCGCCCATTTTTTTCTGAATTTTTTCTGCATTACGCAAAAGTGTCTGTAATTCGCGACTGGGCGAGCGTTGTCCTCCTTCCATTTTGGTAAACCCCGCGATTTTTTGTTGTAAAACGGTTCTTACTTGTTCGGGATTTTGTCCCATTTTAGCCAAAACTTTGGCCATAAAACTGTTTTTATCAGTCAGCGTTCCCAGTAAAAGATGTTCTATTTCTAAATTGGGATTCCGAAACTCGTCCGCGATTTTTTGCGCGTGAACAAGTGATTCGGCCGCTACTGTTGTCCATTTATCAAAATTCATATTTATTTGTTTTAGGAAATAATTACTAATTCTTAAAAATTAGCACTCCCCAGTATAGACTGCTAAAAACTAAAAGTCAAATATATTTTTCGCGAAAATTTTAATTTTCTTCAGTGTCTTTAATTTTCTGATAATAAGGGAAAACATGATAATCAATATTTTTCTCTTCAAAGGACAAAGTATTCTCAAATTCTTTAATTAGTTCCGCGAAATTTTTCACGAAATCTTCCAAGATTCCAGCCGGTACAAAAATATCAACATTTGCTTGCAACTTGTTTTTCTTGGTATCAATTCTTACTTCTAAATTTTTGAAATAACCTTCCGTAATATTTTCTTGTAAAAATTGCTCAATTTTCGCGGAATATTGAGATTGTTGCTCATTGGCCTCTGTTGTCGATAATTTCGCGGGATTTTGTCGCTCCGCCAACTGCACCCATAATTGTTTTAATTGTAAGCTTGGAAAACGCTTAGCTAAATATTTCTGTAAAACTTTTTTTTCTCCTTCTTCTAATATTTTACCTGCTTCAATAGTGTATAAAGCTTTAACAGACCAAGTTTTTTTCGAATCAGGCAATTCAGTCACCTCCGTTCTAACCAAAATTCCATCTTTTACATTGGTATCAAAAATATCTTTAAGTGCTTCCATAATTTCCGATTTCAGAGAAGCTTTTTGATTACGAGAAATAATCGAAGCTGTACGAATAATATCTAAATCCAATTGCACATTCTTCCCTAATTTTTTAGAAAGTTCGGCTGTTGTTTCATCTAAAATATCCGCGAAAAAATCAATATTTTCTGGCAATTTGATATTCCCCGAAAGCAAAACTTCTTCTCCGGTAGCTGGTCCGTGTAATTCTATATTATTTAAAGTGGCGTCTGGAATTTTTTTCGCGAGAAAATCCGAAATAATTTGTTTACTTTCTAATTCCAATTCCACTTTCCGCGAAATTTTGGTTAATCCCGAAGCTAAAGGAATAGATAAAACCAAAATAACCAAAACCAAAATAGCTATATCTTTAGCTGTTTTATCTGAATCTTCTTTGTGAGGACGAAATCCATAAAAAATGAAAACAACTGCTCCCACAAACAAAATGGCTACAATATTTGTAATAAAAAGAACAAATGCTCCCCAAGCGTTAGTAAAAGCACCCAACGCTATCTCAATACCAATAACTGATAACGGTGGCATTAAAGAAGCCGCCATCGCTACTCCAGCCACACTTTCCAATAATTTTTTGTAAGACAAAGAAAGTAAGGCAATAATTGCTGAAGAAACAGCAATAAATAAATCAAAAATGTTAGGAGAAGTTCTAACTAAAATTTCTCTTGTTTCTAATTGAACCGGCAAAATCAAAACCACCAAATAAGCTAAAAAAATCGATAAAACAACTGATAAAACCAACATTCTAATTCCGCGAAAAATTAAACGCGAATCTCCTTCAGCAATTCCGTAAGCAATTCCTTGAATTGGTTGAAGCAATGGTGCAATCAACATTGCTCCAATAATAACCGCCACTGAATTTTGCAGTAATCCAAAGGTGGCAATCAAACTTGATAAAATAATTTGAATCCAATAAAGACGACTATTCTTTAATCCTTCTTTAACCGTAATTGCAATTTCTTGTTTTTTTTCGGGAGACTGATCCAAAATAGATATTTTATCAAAAAATCGCATTAATTTTGTCTGCCAATGTTCGCGAATTATTTTCTGAGCTTCTTCTTTTTTTTCTTTTTCGGCCGTTTGCGATAACTCGTTTTCTATCATTGTCTTTATTTTAGATAAAATTATTTTTTCATTCAAGGATTCCTTTATCTTTCCGCGAAAAAAAACAAACACAACTACTGTCATTGCAAATCAATTTCCTATTCCTGAGTGGGAGGCGGAAGGCAAGACCGAATTGAATCGAAGGATCTTCCTTTTATTTTTTAAAACCAGCGGAAGACCCGTTCGACTTCTCGTTTGCGAAAAACATTTGTCGCTCAGGGATAGGGAAATATAAAAATTTCGCGGAGAAATAAACACAACTACTGTCATTGCTAATCAATTTCCTATTCCTGAGTGGGAGGCGGAAGGTAAGACCGAA
>CAZYIR010000049.1:0-5701 GCA_964647165.1 uncultured Candidatus Peribacteria bacterium | reverse complement strand
GCCGAATTGGGATGGTTTAATCCTCATGCTGACGGTGGAAAAGGAGAATTCAAATTTGATGCCGAAGCGATTAAAAAATATATTTCTAACGGAGCTCAAGTCTCTGAAACGGTTGCGCGAAAATTAGTTAAAGAAGGAATTAAAGAAGCTGGAAAATTTGTTTCACAAAGACCAACAAAACCAAAAAAAGAAGCTCCTAAAAAAGAAGAACCAGCCCCAGAAGAAAAATCTGAACCAGAATCTTCAGAAGAAGCGGAAGTAAATGCGGAAGAAAAACCAAACTCAGAAGAACCAGCTACAGAAGAAAAATCTGAATCCGAAGAAGCAGATTCCTAAAATTTCGCGGAAAATTTGGTTTATTTTCGTTTTTTAATTAATATTTAACAAATGAGTGAAAAAAGTTTGGCGGTCAGTTTTGTGCATTATGTTTTACAACAAATTTGCAGTAAACATGATGAAGTTTTGATAGACGCAAAAGATGACGAACGCGGAACTTTAATCACTGTGAATGTTGCCAAAGAAGATATGGGGAAAATAATTGGAAAAAACGGACAAACAGTTTCCGCTTTACGAACTTTGTTGTCAGTTATTTCCGCTCGCGAAAATAATCGTTATTTTCTCAAAATACTTGATGCTCAAGAATCTTAATCTAAATAAAAATGCCTATTCCTGCTGATGATCGCGTAATCCCGGCTGTAAAGTATTTAGATTCAAGTATGCCCGGAGGAGATATTACAACGACCGGGGGATCTGATTTAACAATCCCAACCATTGAACATGCTTCAAATCCTATGATGGTTGATCCTTCTGGAGTAGCCGGACCAGCCGCAGAATTAGCCCATTATTCAGTAATGGATTTAGTGCAAATATTTGTTGTTTATGCTTTTATCATCGCTGCTGGCTTGTCTGCTTTATTCATATTTATCGGAGGTATTAACTTCATTTTATCAGGAGGAGATGAAGAAAAAATAAAAAAAGCGGTAAATACAATACGGTATTCTATTGTTGGTCTAATTGTTACCATCTTGAGTTTCACCTTTGTAACAATTGTGGGAAGAATTTTTGGCTTGGATTTTATGTCTTATCTATCTTACGACAAAATACGAACCTCAATTACCGATTTAATTAACAGTTCTAAAACACATAAACCAAGCGGTTCTTATTTTCGATTACCCAAAAAATAATTCCGCGAAAAAATGATATTTTCAAAAGCATGGAAATGGTTTGTTGAAGCCCTTTTCCCTGCGAAGTGTTTAATTTGTTACCGGGAAGGGAAATATTTGTGTCGCAAACATTATAAATTTAAACCGGCTCCGCCCTCGAGAGCAGTTTTAAATTATTTAGATGAAATCTTGGCAGCGGTAGCTTATGACGATTTAATTGCTCGAAAAGTTGTAGAGTTCTTTAAATTTCGCGGGATTTCAGATATTGCGGAAATAATGTCTAATGAAATTATCAATCAACATCAAAAAACGCTGAAAAATTCTATTTTAATTCCTATTCCTTTATATTGGACGCGAAAAATTTGGCGCGGATTCAATCAGGCAGAAATTTTAGCTTTTAAAATTTCTCAAAAAATGGAATCGGTTGATGTTTTAAATCTTTTAAAAAGAATTAAGCGAACCAAACAACAAGCCCGACTAAATAAACATGAACGCTTAAAAAATACCGCTAATGCTTTTGTTTGTTTAGATGAATTCTCCGCGAAATTTTCCAATAAACAGATAATCCTTATTGACGATGTTGTGGCCAGTGGGGCAACTTTGGATGCAGCAGCCAAAACCCTTCAAAACGCAGGTTTTAAAAATATTAAAGCTGTTGTTTTTGCGCGAGGAGGAAAAATTTAGTTTTATTTATTTACAACATAAATCTATAAACCTATCCCATTTTTTCTGATTTAAAAATTTCGCGAAATTAACGCAGTTTTTTAACCAAACGGTAGATTTTATACCAAAATTTAGCAAAAACAATTTCCACTCCGGGACGATAAGTTTTACGATAACCACCAAATTTCCATTTAAAATCAGAAATACCGGCATAAGCGTGATTCGGTTCGTTTTCCGGGGCAATTCCCAAAAAATCATAAGTTTTGCATCCGCGTTTTTTCGCGAAATTTATCATAAACCATTGTAGGCCATACGGAGCCATTAAATTTCTGTATTGACGATCAGAAGTAGAAGCTCCAAAATAATATATCGCCTTATCTCCACAAAAAGTAGAAATCGCTGTAGCAATTCTCTTGCCTTCAAATTCCGCGAAAAAAAGTACCGCATATTTATCCAAATTCTTTATAAAGGATCTATAATAACTCTTTTGGTGTCCGGAAAACCCATCTCTGCTTGTTGTTTCATTATTTAAATTATAAAAATCATCTAAATCTTGCTCCGTTACTTCGCTCGCTAAAATTTCGCGGAAAATTACTCCTTTTTTGGCAGATAATTTGATATTGTAACGCCCCTTTCTTTTCATTTCTGACAAAAGTAATTCCTCTGATTTAGTTAAATCTAATTCCAAAGTATCAGTCGGTTGGTAATTTTGTGTAGCTTGTTTTACAGAAAAATTCGCGAAAATATCGGTGTCTTTAGTTTCTAAATACGGATCAAGGCGCCAAAATAATCCTTTTTCTTGTTTCATTAAAATTTCGCGGACCTTGAAAATCAAAAACTCTACCGCCTCCGTTGATTCATCATCAAAAACTGGACCGCGAGCCGAATACCACCAAAATTTATTTAAAAATCCTGTTTGCATTTTAACGCAAAAAACTGTGGCTAAGATTTTCCGCGAAATTTTGTCCCGCGCTCCAAATCCCAGCACAGGTCCTCTTCCGGGAATAGATTCTTGTAATTTTTTGAAATCAGAAATTTGGTGAACTGATCCTCGTTTATTCTCTATAACAAATTTATCCCATTCTTCCTGCAAATTGTCCGTAAATTCGAAAAACACAAATTTATCTTTATTAAAAGAAAACGAAGAATTGGTTTTTTCGCGGAATTTGTTAGTCATTTAAAATTTATAACTCAAGTGGAGTATAGATTATTTTAATAGAAGAGGAAGATTTTTTGCCATCAGGCCCAAAAGCCACTACTTCATAAACATTTTCACCAACTTTCATATTTCCATATTTAGCATTGGCAATATAACTGAAATCTGTGTCTCCCGGCTTGAATTTTCGTAATTGAAACCCGTTTACTTCCACTCGGTTTGTTTTGGGATCAACTATCCCAGAAATAACCACCACCTCACTGGAAGTTTGATACGGTTGATTGGGATCAACCCGAAAAGGTTTTAGTATTTCCGGCGGTTTAAATTCGCTTAAATCAAGTTTTCTGACATCTAAACTGCGAAAATTTCGCGCAACATCTTCTGCTTGAGGAGAATTAAAGCCATCATAAAAAATTGTAAGTTCGGTTGGTTTAGATTCTTTTCCATCACGACGAATTGCCTTAACGCTATATTTGTTTTCACCAGGAACCATTGTCCCAAATTTTTTACTTGCAAAATAACTCCACTTACGATCACCCGGTTGAAATTTCGTCAAAGTGTATCCGTTAACAGATACTTGAAAAATATTCTCTGGCACAGTCCCCGTGATTATCACCATGTCTTCACTAGCCGGAATGTGTTCTCCGTCTTGTGGCGAAGTAATTACCGGTGGTTCTATTTCTGGGTCAACCAAATCATCATTTACATTCTTTTTAGAAACAGAATTTTCAATTTCTCCGCGAATTTTTTGAGCTTCTTGCGGTTTAAACTGTTCTAAGTTTTTCAAATTCCATTCTGATTGAATGAATTCTTTATCGTTAATTTCTAAGACGATTTCATCGTTGGCTACCTTTTGATAAGTGGTTTCATCTATCTCTAATTTCTGTCCTTCCCCAACAACTAAATTTTTAACTTGAGAACTATCATGGTCTTTTATATCAACATTAACTTGTCCTGATATAATCCTAATAATGTCTTTTTTGTCGCTCGTTAGAATATCAAAAATTGTCCCTTGAACGTAAGTTTTTGAATTTTTCGCGGAAATAACAAAAGACGACTTCTCCCCCGTGAAATCATCTTCAACAACTTTTGCCCAAATTTCCCCCTGTTTTAGAGATATTTCAATGTTTTTTTCTCCGTCTTCATTTTCTGTTAATTTGGAAAATTCAATCTCTGTTGTCGGTTTTAAAAAAATAGAACTTCCTAAAATATCAACAACCACTATCCCTGTACCACCAGTTCGCAATTTATCTCCCTGTAAAAGCTTTTGTCCAGAATCAGCTCTGGTCCAAAGTTCTTTTTCAGCACTGTTTAAAGCAAATTCCGCTGTGCCCTGTTTTATTTGCAAAACAGCTTCTGCAGATTGTGCAATCTCATCTTCCGCGAAAAAATTATAACCAAGCCAACCAATTAATATTATTCCCAAGATAGTTGCAACTAAAGGTTTGTAATTTTTTCTTCTGTAGCGAGAACTTCTCCTATAAGAATAAGAACGAGGACGATAACGACTTTTATGGAATGACATCGCATTCATTTTGACCAAAAAATAAATGTTGTCAATAATTAGCTGTCCAGCAACTTGCTACTCCATAATCCATGCAAATTACAATAAGCTCTAACTTTATATTGTTTTTGAGGAATTTCAAAATAACATTCCGGTTTTTCACCAGGTGAAAAAATGTGTCTGTAAACTTTTTGTTCGGTAATAATTTCTACCCACTCAATCGAATGGTCTTCCGTCATTGGGTGTTCAACTTCACCAACAATAACTTTTAATTTATTATTTTCGCGGAAAACAACGGGAATATGTTTTTCTTCAGCCGCTTCTTGTGTATTTTCGCGGAGCAATAACATTGATTGATTACAGCAGGTTAAAACTCCTTTTTCTCCTCTCAAAATTTCTACAATATTTCCACATTTAGGACATTTAAAAGTTTGATTTATTTGATTCATTTTATACTTATTATTAAGTAAGAGGTTGCATCCTAACATAATTTTAAAATTTCGCGAAACTTTTTACTTTTTCAAAAAAGGAGTTTAAACTTTCAATACTTATTATTTTTTAATCCTATTTCATCATGGAAACACCAATTATTAAATATTTCATTTTAGCTTTTAAAAACTTTGCTAAGTTTAACGGAAGAGCCAATAAATCCGAATTTTGGTGGTTCTTCTTGGCTAATATTTCATTTCTATTGTTTTAGCTTTTATCAGTCCCCAGTTAGCAAATATTTATGGACTTATTTCAATTATCCCCGGTTGGGCAGTTGGAGCTCGTCGTCTACACGATATTGGTAAAAGCGGATGGATGCAACTTGTTCTTTTAATCCCTTTAATTGGATTAATTTGGTTAATTGTTTTGTGGGCAAAAGACGGAAATCCCCAAAAAAATGCTTATGGAGAGCCTTCTAAAGCTTAGTTTTAAAATAAAAAAAACAAAAAGCTCTTTATTTTTATAAGGAGCTTTTTTATTAGAGTTCAAAACTATTGTAAAGTTAAAGAATTTTTGGTATAATACTCTGATGACTGACGAATTTGGCGCTTTTAATCCTTTTGAGGAAGTAGAAGAAACTTCAAATAATGAAGGGGTTTCCGATGAAGATACTTCTGAAAAAAATCGTCTTCCGAAGCAGAAATGCCTAAAACTGAAGACCAAAAAAGTTCTACTCAACAGAAAGACGAAGCCCGTTTAAGTGAAATTGAAGACGAATACCAAGAA
>CAZYIR010000048.1:0-1845 GCA_964647165.1 uncultured Candidatus Peribacteria bacterium | reverse complement strand
GCGAATTCTATCGCCATAATTTGTGATCCCAGACAGAGCCCTAAATATGGTTTTCCAGTTGTCCGACAAAATTCCGCGACTTTTATCTTTCCCTCGATTCCACGATTTCCAAATCCACCAGGAACTATAATTCCCGCGACTTTTTCCAATTTAGCCAACTCTTCTTCATCTCCGTTTCCAACTTTTTCGGTATCAATCCATTCAATAACCGCCTTTTTATTATGAAAATATCCAGCAGATTTAACTGCTTCAATAACTGATAAATAAGCATCATCTAAATCATTATATTTCCCAGCCAAACCAATTAAAATCTCTGATTTTGTTTGTTTTATTTTTTCCACACCTTTTCGCCATTCCTCTAAATCAAACCTTAAATTTCCCAGATTTAATTTTCGCGCCAATGTTTCCCCTAATCCAAATTTTTCATATCTAAGCGGAACTTCATAAATTGAACTGACCGTTTCGGAAGGAATTACGCAGTCCTCATCCACATCACAGAAAAAAGCAATCTTTTTTAAAATTTTTCGCGGAATTTTGACATCGGCTCGGGCAAAAATAAATTCCGGAGAAATTCCCGCCGCCCGCAAAGTCCGAACCGAAATTTGTGTCGGTTTTGTCTTTAATTCTTTACTAGCCGCTAAATAAGGAAGCAGAGTTAAATGCATTGAGATTAAATCATCTTTATACTTTTTTTTCATCTGCCTTAAAACTTCCAAAAACGGTTCCCCTTCAATGTCCCCAACTGTTCCCCCAATTTCCACCACCATTACTTCCGCCTTCATTTTTCGCGCAGCTAATTCTATTTTTTGTTGAATTTTTTTCGTAATGTGGGGCACAATTTGAATTGTTCCACCTAAATATTTTCCTTCGCGTTCTTCCGCGAGAACTTCTGAATAAACTTTCCCTGTAGTTACCGAACAAAATTTAGATAACGGCGTATCAATAAATCTTTCATAATGTCCCAAATCCAAATCCGTTTCCGCGCCGTCTTCCAACACAAAAACTTCACCATGTTGAAAAGGACTCATCGTCCCCGGATCAACATTTAAATACGGATCAAGTTTCATAATCGCGACTTTCAAACCGGCCGACTTCAAAATAGCCGCGGTCGAACTAGCCACGATTCCTTTCCCTAAACTTGAACAAACGCCACCCGTCACGAAAATGTATTTTGTTTCTTTCATCACGGGACTTAATTTTAAGTATAAATTTTAAAATTGCAAAAAATTTCGCGGAGTTTTAATTTTATGAAATCTTCTTAAATCAAAAATATGACAACGCCATCGCACCTACAAATAACATTATTCAAATTTTTAAAAATAATTTCCGCGAAGTTTTTTATTTGAGATAAGCCAGAAAGTTTTTTCTTTGCGTTTTTTGGTATTTCCGCGAAATTTTAATTTTACAAACTCCTCTCAGATCAAAAATATGACGACATCGTCGCACCTGTAAACTAATACTAGTTATACTATTTCAAGAATATAAAATTATAGATAAAAACACGAAGCACAAAAAATAATTATTTCAAAAAAACCAAATCAAAGCATTATAAAAGGAAGTCTAATGATATTCTGTGCATCTGGCTTATATAATAAAAACATAATTTATCTATTTTTTCAACATAAAGTTTTTGACAATTTTTATTTGAGCGAGTAAGATGCTCTGAACACTTCGGAAGAGACAGGTAAATCTTCCTCTGAAAATCCCTCGGCTCTTCCGGTGTTCCTCTTAGATCTTTCAAAAGTCGGATATAAAAACGCTACGAAGCTGAAAGCTTCGAGCTAATAACTTCGGTTGTTATCTCGAATGCTTTCTGCTTTGCGATGTCGTCCGGAAGCCTTAACC
>CAZYIR010000047.1:0-3273 GCA_964647165.1 uncultured Candidatus Peribacteria bacterium | reverse complement strand
ATTAACGATAAAAATTTATTTCGCCAAAGTTGAATCAGGCCTTCATTAATACTTCGTAAAAATAGTTTTTGTAAAAAATTCATTTTTGTTTGTTTTCATTATAGTAAAAAATGTCTTTTTGAAAAAATTTCGCGAAATTTTAAGTTGAACAGAATTTTACTATAAATTTTTCTACCGCTAACTCCAATTCGCTTGTGTCACCGGAAGTGGAAGTTATTCCTCCGGTTTTTACTTGGTAATCAATATCAAATAAGGCGTCATACATTGCTATTATTTTTTTGATGGAAAAATTTCGCGAAAGAGGGAGAGTTTTTTTTACAACAAACGGGTGTAAGCGCGTTTCACGAGCAATTTCTCGTTCATTTAAGTTTCTTTCCAAACAGTCAATAATTTGCGCATGTAAACGGATTTCGCGTTGAACCATTGAAAAAATTTGCTGAACGGGAGTTCCGGCTGTCAGTAAATCGCGAAATTTTTGAATAGCAGCGGGGGCGTTGCATTGACTGAGGTTTTTTAAAAAATCCCAGATTTCTAATTGTGGGTTGGCTTTTGTCATATTTTTTATATTTTCTGCTAAAATTTCGCGGGAATCGGAAGCAAAAATTAATTTTTTTATTTCATTACTTAATAACCATAAGTCATTTCCGCATCTTTGAGCTAGCATTTGAGCATTTTTCCGCGAAATTTTTCCCTGATTTTTTTCCGCGAATTTTTCAATCCAACGAACCAATTCGTTTTCTTCCAGTAAATCAAATTTTTCTGTGCGGGCCTTATTCAACAAAAATTTGGAAAACTTCAAGCGTTTATCTAATTTTGGGGAAACAATTATTAAAGTACATTCTTCACTATAATCGGGTAATTTTGTAAAAAAATCTTTTTTTTCGGCCTGTTCAAATTTATCGGCATCCCAAAATTTTTCGCAAATAATTAAGCGTTTTCCTCCAAATAAATTAGGAGTGAAAATTATGTTTTCTAAATCTAAATAAGAATTTTCTTTATCTAAAAATGAAATTTCGCCTTGAGGATAAATTTCGCGAAATTTTTGTGTATAGAATTTTAATCGATTGTTTAATCGGTAAGAATCTTCTCCGGTTAATAAAACAAGATTTTTAATCATTTTCTCGCTTTTTAGTGTGCAAAATTTCGCGGGAATTGCAACCGGTTTTTTAAAATTATTGTTAAATTTGTGTTTTTTCGCGGGATTTCCTAAAATTCTTAAGAAACTAACATAAACAAAAATGAACTTCCGTAAATCACCTTTTGTCATCGCTATCTCAATGTTTGGAGCGCTGTTTTCTTTTATTTCTTCCGTTTCGGCGGAAATAGTTTTAACAAGTACTCCGGCTCAAAAAATGTATATTTCGTTTTTGAAAACTGATGCCAAACAACTTGTGAAAGGGAAAATTTGGGGTGAGGGTGACCAGTTAAATGAAACGGAAAAGGTTGTTCTAAATGTTTTGGACAAGCACAAAGCGGTTGTTTTGTCAGAAGAATTTCCCGCGAAATTTTCCAAAAATAAATTGGATATTGATTTTGAAATAGATTTAACAAAAAAACATCTTGTTGGTGATTATGTTTTCCAGGCTAAAGCCCTGGATGAAAATAAAAAACAAATTGGATTCGCCATAAATGAGAAAAATTTCGCGGGGGAAGGGACTCCGTCCACTATTTCCAACTTGAAATTAAATATCGACAAAGATCTAATAAAAGGACAAGTGGATTTTTTAAATAACAATGATGAAGGAGATTTTTTAGCTAAAATAGATCTTTATAAAGATGATTTTGAAAAAACTTATGTTGGAACTTTTCAATCAAAAGTAGTTAAAGTGAAAAAAGGAGAAGAAAGAAAAATTGTTTTTTCATTCGCGAAACCTCAGAATCCTCAATTATATAAAGCTGAAGTATATATAGTTCAAAATGACAAATCAGTAACTGGGAAATTATCAGAAAAATTTTTAGTGGAAGGGGATTATGGTGAATTTTCTTCATTAACAATAAGTCCCGCGAAATTTTTTAAAAAAGGAGAATCTGTCACAGTAGAATTTGCCGGTGGGACGACAACCGCTTTGGATAGTCCTTTAAGCGTGGAAATTAATGTTAAAAATGAAAACGGCATGAAATTGCAAAAATTTGTAAGTGTTGTTCCGCAAGCACCATTAAAAAATTTCGCGGGGAAAGAAATGTTTTTAATTACAGAGGATTCAAGTAAATTGTTTGTTGAGGCAGTTTTATGGAATGATAATGAAGAATTAGGGCGTATTTCTAGAATTACCAAAAAATTCGCGCGACCGAAAGAGTTAACTTTTTTAAATAAAATTAAACAAATAAAATCTACTGAAAATCTGACAACGGCCGATAAAATTAAAATAATTGTAGTTTTAATGGTAATTATCTTAGCGATAGTTATTTTTATTCGTGGTTTGGTAAGGGCTAATAGTGGAAAAGAATTTTTTCTTCTTTTATGTTTTATAATTATTGGGAGTGGAGAAGTTTTTGCAGATACGGTGACCTATTTTCCTCAGACCGAGATAGCTTATAATTTAACATCAAATTCGTCTTTTAATGAGTTGGGTTTTTGGGGAGAAATTGTTGATAATACTTACGGAGGATTAATGCCGGATAACGGGGAAAATGTTGAATATGAAGTTTTTTTAGATGGAACCTCTATTAAATCTGGAACATTTACCAGTGAAGGGAATGATTATTATAAGTTTTCTTTTGAAATTCCAGCGAACACTCCTGAAGGAAGATATGAAGGAATTAAATTAGTCTTTTCGGGACCAGCTGTAAATCAGCATTTACAATCGTTAGGATCAGCAGGACCGATAGAATTAACTTTAGAAGACACTTCCATAATAATTGATGGGACTGCACCTAATCCAAATTTTAATTTTACAGATAAAAATGGAAATTCTTTTGATTTTATTAATAGTTCCTTTTTTATTAAACCACAATGTGGAGATGAATTAGCTGGATGTCAAAAATCATCATTTACCAGTTTTTCAGTAGTTGGTAATTTTTGTAATCCAGATGAAGTTGTCAATGGTAATATTTGTAAAGATTCTTCAGGCAATGTCCGTCCATATCGGTTTAAAATCTGTGATAAAGCAGGAAATTGTGAAACTGAATCCGCGAAAATTGATTTTTATGATCCGGTTAAGCCGACAATGGGAACGGGAGGCTTAATTTTTTCTATGGGTGGAAATTTATTAAGTACAATAGCTTCCGGATTTATAACGGGATTAAAAATTAAGGATATTACAGATCCAAATA
>CAZYIR010000046.1:0-3363 GCA_964647165.1 uncultured Candidatus Peribacteria bacterium | reverse complement strand
TAGGTCCGTTATACATAACACCTGTCATGCTTCTACGTAAACTTTTTTTATCTATATTTAAAGATTTCCCAATTCCTATACCAGTATCTGTTGATTGAGATATTCCTCCCCCAGTTCCACTCATTGATTCAAAATCGTTTCCAGCTTCAGATTTGTCTATGATATAAGGTGAAGATTGATTCACATCTCCCGGTAAATTAAATGCATACCACCCTGTAAAAAGATTTTCTTCGGTTGAAGCATTTTGTGCTAAAAACAATTTTTCTACCTGTTTAGCTGCATGACGGGCTTTAGCCATTCTTGCTTTTTCAAAGTATCCTTTAAATGTTGCTACAGAAATAGTTGATAAAACTCCAATTATTACAATTACAACTAGTAGTTCAATTAAAGTAAATCCAGACAGTTTTCGTTCGTTTTTCATTTTGTTTTCAATCTCATTATATAATTTTTTTTTTATTTTGAAAGTTTTTTACAAAATCTCCAAAAAATCCGAAAACAAAAAATCAGCATCCGATAAATCTTGTGTATGATTATACCCATTTTGATAACCATAAACAGTTGCTTTAGCAGTTTTACCTGCTCGAACTCCGTTAAAAGAATCCTCAATAATCAAAGATTTCGCGGGATTTACGCCTAGTTTTTTCGCGGCTAATAAAAAGACATCTGGAAAGGGTTTTCCGCGACCATCGGTATCATCCGATGAAATTATTGTGGTAAAAAATTCGCGGATATTTAATTTATCAATAACTGATTCAACCCAACGCTTCGTCCCGGAAGTCGCAATTGCTTGCGGAATATTATTTTCGCGGAGTTTTTCAAAACACTTCCTGATATTTGGTGAAAGTTGAGCAGAATTATAAATATATTTTAACGCAAAATTTTCACATTTCAATTTGAATTCCGGATAATCCATTTTTACACCGTATTTCCCGCGAAAAATTTGCCAGGCGTTTTTCAAACTACCACCAACAAATTGGTGCATATCTTTTGAATCAAAATGCGGACAAATTTGTAAATAAAAATTCACAGCTTCCGTACGCCAAAGTTTTTCCGAATCCACAATTACTCCATCAAAATCCCATAAGACCGCTTCAAAATCTGTTATTTTTTTCATCGCTGGCAGTTTAAATGTTTTTAGAAATTAAGAAATTTAAAATTTTAAAAAGACAGGTGTGAAACCTGTCTTCATTTTTATTCCGTTAGATTCACAAACTACTTTTTAGCTTTTGCTACATCAACAACTTTATCAAAAACTGCTGGATAATTAACTGCTAGTTCTGAAAGAGCTTTTCGGTCAACATCCATTTTGGCGTGTAGCCATTTATTTTTAATTTCAGAATATCTTAAACCCATATTTCGTAAAGCTGCAGAAATTCGCGAAATCCAAAGTCTTCGGAAAACTCGTTTTTTTAATTTACGTCCAACATAAGCATGCATACCCGCTTTCATTGTTGCTTGTTTAGCTAAACGAAAAGTTGTCCGATTTTTACCACGATACCCTTTGGCTGCTGCGCGAATTTTTTTATGTCGAGCGTGTGCTGCGGTTCCGCCTTTTACTCTCACCATGATTAAATTTGGTTATTAATTATATGTTAAGTAAACGCTTAAAAGTTTTTTTCATTCCTGATGGAACAGGGACACCAAGTCGTCCAAAGCGTTTTTGTTTCTTTGACTTAGAACTTAATAAGTGATTTTTCGCGGCCTTTGGAGTCATCATTTTTCCTGAGCCGGTTATTTTTACTCGTTTTTTTGTACCTGAATGAGTTTTTTGTTTCATCTTGTTATTTTTTATAAGGTTTTAGAATTGTGATTATTTGAAATCCAGATGATTTTGGTGGTTGCTCAACTTTTCCTATTTCCCCAAGTGATTCTAAGAATTTGTTTAATTTCTCAAAAGCCAGATCCATATGAGCTCTTTCTCGCCCTCGCAAACGCATTTGCACGCGAACAGGGTGTCCTTCGGTTAGAAACTTTTCAGCCATTCGTCGTTGTCTTTCTAAGTCCCCAACATCCATTTTGAAGGTTAGCCGAACTCCTTTTTGTTCTTTTGCTTTGGAAGCTTTCTTAGCTTGTTGCTCTTTTTTCTTCAAAGCATACAACATTTTCCCATAGTCTATAAGTTTACAGACCGGTGGAGTGGCTTTAGGCGAGATTTCTACTAAATCTATTCCTAGATCAATAGCTTTTTGTAAAGCTTCGCTGGTCGACATTACCCCGATCAATTCCCCGCGCTCATCAACAAGTCTCACTTCAGGAACTCTTATTTGATGGTTTAGGCGGTGTTTGCGAGATGGTTCGCGTTTTTCAAAGCGTTTCTTGCGACCGTGAAATCTTCCTATTTTTTAGTAAAATTAAAAAAAGCCCCGCGATTTTAAGATTAGCCAGAGTTTTGTCAATTTTTTTCCGTTTTTCCGCGAAATTTTTAGTTTAAAAAATAAAATTTTCAGGAATTTCGGTTTCTACCGAACACAATTCTTCATTTTTATCGGGATCAGGAAAAATTATTTTTTGAGCGTGAAGCATAACTCGTTCAGCTGGTTTTCCTCCATATTTGGTATCTCCCAAAATCGGATGACCAATAGCTGAAAAATGAACTCTAATTTGATGAGTACGACCGGTTGGAATATTTACTTTCAAAAGACTGTATTGTGGAGTTTCTTTGATTTTTTCAAATAAAGTTAGGGCTGATTTCGCGGAACTATCGTTAGAAACAGTCATTTTTTGTCGATTATGTAAATCACGCTTTATTCCAGCATTTATTTTTCCTTTTTGAGGAAGTTTTTTACCGCGATTTTCCACTATCGCTAAATAAAATTTTTGTGTTTTATCCCAGTTTTTTTGAAAAAAAGAAAGCGCTTTATTTGTTTTAGCTACTAATAAAACCCCTGAAGTTGTTTTATCTAATCGATGAACCAGGCCGGGCTTACTAATAATTTGTCCATCCATTTCTTCGGAATTTTTCGCGAGATTTTTTCCAAAATGATAGATTAATGCATTCACAATTGTTTTTTGTTCCGGAGCAGACGGCGAAGGGTGGACAGCTATTCCAATAGGTTTAAAAACAACAGCCCAACTCTTTGATTCTGCTAAAATTTTTAGCGGGAAATTCCAAGATTTTGCTTTATCAAGCAGACTGGAGTTAGGGTGTTTTATTTGGACTAACCAAATTTCTCTTTGACGAACTTTGGTTTTAGACGGGCTATTTTCTGGGGAATTTTTCTTTTGAAACATTCCATATTTTTGCCATTGACTCCGCGAAATTTCCGGAAATACTTTTGAAGCGACAAAATCAATTCTTTTCCCCGCGAAATTTTCCGTAATTACAATCTCTTTTTTCATTTTTTCAATAAAGATTTTACGGAT
>CAZYIR010000045.1:0-3012 GCA_964647165.1 uncultured Candidatus Peribacteria bacterium | reverse complement strand
TACTTGACTTGAATTGAAGAAGACTTTGATAGCCAAATGAGGTGAGAGTATATAAAGATGCAAGATAGTAAATTTTTTTCTGAAATATGAGGTAAGTTTATTGGGGTAAATTGAATATATTCACCTCAAAATACTTAAATCCCGCGAAAAAATAAACACAACCACCGTCATTGCGAGCGGATTTGTTGTTTCTTTTACTGTTGAGCGTGGCAATCTCCATTTCCGCGAAATTTTCAGCGCTAAAATGAACAGTAAGGGAGATTGCTTCGTCACTTCGTTCCTTGTAATGACGACAGACAGGTTTTCCGCGAAAAAAACAAACACAACCACCGTCATTGCAAATCAATTTCCTATTCCTGAGTGGGAGGCAAAAGGCAAGATAAAATTGAATCGAAGGATCTTCCGTTTGTTTTTTTTGAGCCAGCGGAAGACCCATTCGACTTCTTGTTTACGAAAAACATTTGTCGCTCAGGAATAGTTTTTTTTAAAATTTTCGCGGAAATTTGGTAATCCTTCCCAAATAAGCTAAACTGCAGGCAATGAATTATGAATGGTTTGTTTCTTTAGCAACCGCTTTAATGACTTCTGTTTTGGGGACAGGGGCGGTTTCTCCTGAAGAAAATTCCGTTTCTCGCGAAATTTTATCGGAAAAAGTTTCCCCCTCAGCAACCGAAGCAGATTTGGTGCGAGAATTTAACGGAATTTTAAAAGATGAGTTCGTGCCCCGCGAAAAATTATCAGATTTAGCCCAAAAACCGCTGACTAAAAAAGTTTTTATTCAAGAATTATTGAAAAAAGTAGAAAAAAAATTACCGCAAAATTTTGTTTATCCACCATTAATCAAAACAATTAAATTTCGCGATATTTCTGATGATAATCCTATTTTTTCACCAGCTCAGAAATTAAGAGCTTTAGAGATTTTACCTGTTAACAATGGTTTTTTTGGTCAACCAAACAATCAGAATCCAGTAATGAAAATTTCCGAGGTAAGACAAATTTTGCAAAGAGCTTTTGATAAAAATGGTAAACTAAATTATTTGCAAGACAAAGATTTAGATGGTGTGCCCAACGCTTTGGACGCTTGTCCCGATCTTCCCGCGAAAAAAACAGGATGTCCGCAAATTCCAAATAAAGATAAGTTTCCTTATGACACTGTGTTGAAAGTTGCCGATGAGGTTAAGGTAGTAGATGAGAAAGAAATTCAAATCGGAGATAAATTCTCAGCGGTTATTTTTGATCCTGTTTCCGAAGAGATTTTCGCGCAAAGTGAGTTTTTAACTGTTACCAAATAGATGAAGGTTTTACAAGGAAAAGTTGTTTCTGGACAAAAACTGGCCGGAGAATGGCAACTTCCAACCGCTAACTTGGAAATTTTCGCGGGGAATTTGAATGAAGAAGGAGTTTATATAGCTGAGTGTCGAATAGTTGGGTTAACAGAACTACTTCCAGCCGTAATGCATTATGGTCATCGGAAAACCACTGATGGTAAATTTGTGGCAGAGATTCATTTAATCGATTTTTCGCGAAATTTTTATGGTAAAAGTTTAGAAGTTAATGTTTTGAAAAAAATTCGCGATACTCAAAAATTTAAATCAATAAAAGAACTTTTTTTTCAAATAGAAAATGATGTTATTAAAGCACGCAAATTCTTTTTACGACGCCAAATAAAATCTACTTGGCATAAGTTGGAACAAAAATCTCGCGAAATTTTAGCTCAAAAAGCTCTCCAAGAAATTTCACAGGATAAAGATTTTTTATTGGCTGAAAATATTTATATTTATGCTCCCAAAGACGATGAAATAAGTTTTGTTAAAGATTTATGTGCAAAATTTTCGCGGAAAACATATTTCTTTCCAAAAATTGTAAAACAACAAATGCTTTTTTTTCGCGAAAATTTTACTAACCTAAAACCCGGTAAATGGGGGATTTTGGAACCACCAGATGTTTCAAGTGTTAGTGAAATATTCAAGCCGGATTTTGTTTTTATACCAGCCGTTGGAGCAGATTTCGCGGGAAATAGATTAGGAAATGGTGGAGGATTTTATGATCGTTTTTTAGAAAAACTTTATTCTTCAAAAACCTTAGACCAACCCCCTTGTCAGAAAAAAAATTTCAAAACTTGTTGTGTTTTGCCGGATTTTGCAGTTTTTCGCGAAATTCCAACCGAAAAACATGATATTCCGATTGATAAAATAATAACTATTTTTAATTAAAAACCGAAATCTATCCCTACTACAAATTTGATTAAAGCGTAAGCTAAAACAGCAATTGCCAATCCAACAGCTCCCCAAAAAATAGTGTTCTTGGCTTTTCCCTTTAATTCTTCATCACCGGAACTAAAAACAAACATTAGACCACCAATTATAAAAATAACGGTAGCAATAGAAAACAGCATAACCAAAGATCCGTTGATAAATTTTACCAGAAAAACATTCATAAAATAGTTTTCTCCACTGTCTTCCGATTGTGGACCAGGTAAAATCCCTCCACTCTGAATAACCGGTTTTCGCGCGAATTTTTCCGCTTTTTCAAAAAAGTCTCGGGCTTTAATAAACATTTTCTTCAATTCCAAGTCGGAATATTCTTGCTTATTTATTTTTATTTCTTCCAAAATAAGGAAACCTTGTACAAAATTTTCTTTCTTTTTTTTAAAGAGAGCTTTACCACCAATAGTTTTCTCATAACACATTGTCATATCACATACACGCTCAAATTCTCCTGTTTCTAAATTGATTTTCTTAGCTGCTTCCTTTTCCTCATCTGTTAGTTTTACCCATTGAGAAGCATTTGATTTGTACTTCAAGGCCTCTTGGCAGAGTTCCTGTAAATCATTATCTTTCCAGTCACTGCAAGAAATAGAAGCTGAATCTGTAGAATTATCTTGATTATTATCTTGAGCATTGACTGACCAGCTTGTAAAAAAAACGCCGAAAGCCAAGCAGATAATTAATAAACTTTTTTTCATCCTGCTAATTTTAACATTAAAAACAACCAGAAACAATTTTTTCGCGG
>CAZYIR010000044.1:0-1831 GCA_964647165.1 uncultured Candidatus Peribacteria bacterium | reverse complement strand
AGAAGAAGATACTGTTACTTATGCCGTTCAAGTAAACGGAAAAGTTCGCGGAGATTTTCAAATTGCCAAAGATGCCGGTAAAGATGAAGTTTTAGCCACCGCGAAAAAAATAGAAAATGTCGCGAAATACCTTTCTATGGGAGAAATTAAAAAAGAAATTTTTGTTCCGGGAAAAATTGTGGGATTTGTGGTGAAGTAAAAGTTTTTAATTATTCAAAAAACAAATTTTTATCCCAAACTTTTCCGAAACCGCGCGGCTTCCAGTAAATCCCGCGAAAAATCTTTTCCTGCTTTTCGCAAATAATAAACATTTGACGAAAAATTGCGGTGCAAGAAATGTCGCGATTCTTTTGGTTCAAGTTTTTCGCCGAGATATTTTTCAATTTCCGCAATATCTTCCAGAATTGGCGTAAATTCCGCGTGATCTTGCGCGAGCATTTCTAAGTTTTCGCGGTTAAAGTATTTTCCCGCGTGCAGCATATCATGGCGTAAATTTACATAAAGTTTCTCAACTAAATCCATCATATCCATTTTTTTCGCGAGTTTTAAAACTCGTCCAGTTGAAATAAATTCAGGTGGAATCCCCAACGAATAGAGCGAACCGGTGAATTTTATCGCGCGAGGTAAAGTCACTTCTCCCACTCCGCGCGCGTACCCAAAAAGTCCAATATGTTGAACTCGTTCGCGATGCGATGGTAGTTTACCCGCGATTTCATTGATAAATGGCGCGAGTGGTTCAACCGTAGACCGCCAAATTTTCGCTGCTTCAGTATTAAATTCGCGGATTTTTGCCAAATCCTCATCAGAAATTCGAGTGTATTTATCTAAATTTCGCGGAATTTCCTTATGTAGTTTTTGGATTCCCGCCTTAACTTGCTCCAGCGGATAATCATTCCGAAACGCCGACTGAATTGAAAACGACATTGTGCCTTTATATTCCTCAATAATCGCGTCGATATTTTCCGGATTTACGCCACCACGAAAAGGCAAACTTCCGCCACCAATCCACGGATAAATAGAAATTCCGCGAGATTTTCCGAATTCATGATAATTATTTAACAAACTTTTGACCGCTAATATTGTTGGAATTAATCCAGCATTCATCGCCGGATCTGACCGCGCGATAAAAATTCTCAGATATTCCGGTTTTTGTCCAATTTCTTCTAAAAAATCCACATATTTTTCAATCAAACTGGGGTCGGCCATGGTTTCAATTTCCTCTAAAAGCGGAATAAACTCAATTTCGTCCAAACCTTCATTGCTTTCATAAATGCTTTTCATGGCTTCCGTGGTTTTACGGAAAGTTTTTTGCAAGTAAATCAGTTGATCCGCCGAAGTTGTCATCGGCAAAATCATTTCAAAAATCGGTGGCGTGTGCAGTCCGTAATTTTTCGCGGCAGATTTCGCGGAAATTGCATTCATAAAAGCCCGTTGCAGGCGATGTTCACCGGTTTTTTCCTCCCAGATATTAGGAATTCGGAAAGTTAGAAATTTATCTTTTCCCAGCTGATTTTCCGCGAAATATTCATAATTTTCCTGTAAAAGTCGGTCAATAACCGCCTCATCCACAAATTTTCCTTCCCAGTCCCACATGTATTCATCCACATCTAGTTCCGCAAAACATTTCACACATTCCTCAATTTCTTCTTTTGTTGAAACGAAACGATTTCCTGTTAATGGTGATGCGGTCGCATTATCCGGGTGTTGAGTAGCCATGGTGACGGGAATTTTTCTCATAATTTCGCGGGATTTTAGAATTAGGATACCCTCTGCTTTTCGAGGGGGAAGTTTTTATTTTTAACTAATTGTAGTTTATTTTTTTTATTAAAAT